>NZ_JAFREK010000038.1:0-27270 GCF_017377535.1 Faecalibacterium sp. Marseille-Q4137 | reverse complement strand
GAGCGCCACCTTGCCAAGGTGGAGGTAGCGAGTTCGAGCCTCGTCGGCCGCTCCAAATGGAGTGGAAATATTCACTCCAAATATGGTGACGTGGCCAAGTGGTAAGGCAAGGGTCTGCAAAACCCTCATCCACCAGTTCAAATCTGGTCGTCACCTCCAAAAGTTCCCGGAAGCTGCGGCTTCCGGGATTTTTTGTTTTCTTTTGCCGCCGGACGTGCTAGAATAAAGAAAACCACGAGAGGAGTCTCCTGCCATGCCCGCTGAACATCACACCACCCTGACCCCGGACACGCCGGTGCGCTACCTCAAGGGCGTGGGGCCCAAGACCGCCGAGCGGTTTGAGAAACTGGGCATCGTGACACTGGCCGACCTGCTCTGCCACTATCCCCGGCGTTACATCGATTTTTCCCGTCCCTACTCCATTGCCGAGGCCCCGCCAGACACCGAGTGCGTGGTGAAGGCTGAGGTGTTCGCCAAACCTGCCGGGCGCATCCTGCCGGGCGGGCGGCGGATGGAGCGCATCACCGCCGGGGACGATGTTTCCAGCCTGGAGATCACCTGGTTCAACAATCCCTATGCCACCCAGAAGCTGGAGCTGGGGCAGGAATACTATTTTGAGGGCATCGTGACCGGCGGGATGCTTCGCCGTCAGATGGTCAACCCGCAGGTGCGCACGGCGGCACAGATCACCGCCGCTCCCTTCGAGGCCGTTTACCCCCAGACCGAGGGGCTTTCCAGCACCGTGATCGCAAAATGCATCCGGCAGCTGCTCCCCCATGCGGAACTCCTGCCCGACCCGCTGCCAGAGGAGATGCTGAAAAAATACCGCCTGCTCTCCAAGGCCGATGCTGTGCGGGCCATCCACTGCCCTGCCACGGAGGAGGAGGCTTTTGCAGCCCGGCGGCGGCTCATCTACGAGGAGCTGCTGGTGCTCCAGTTGGGCATTGGACGAATGAAGAACCGGGGCAGCGCCTCCACCGGTGCACCCATGCAACGGCTCGACCCGGCCCCCTTCTGGGCATCGCTCCCCTTCTCCCCCACCGGTGCCCAGCGCCGGGCCGTAGACGAAATTCTGACCGATCTGTCCGGCAGCACCTCCATGAACCGCCTTTTGCAGGGCGATGTGGGCAGCGGCAAGACGCTGGTTGCCGCCGCCGCCATCTGGGCCTGCATCCGCAGCGGATATCAGGCGGCCCTGCTGGCCCCCACCGAGATCCTTGCCGCCCAGCACGCAGAGAATCTGAACCAGATGCTGGTCCCCTTCGGGATGCGTGTGGCCCTGCTGACCGGCGGCATGAAGGCCGCCGCCCGCCGCACCACGCTGGCTGCCATCCGTAGTGACGAAGCCGACCTTGTGGTGGGCACCCACGCCATCCTGAGCGAGGGCGTGGAGTTTGCCCGGCTGGGTCTGGCTGTGGTGGACGAGCAGCATCGCTTCGGCGTGCGCCAGCGCGGAATGCTGGCCGAAAAGGCCGCGAACCCCCATCTGCTGGTGATGAGCGCCACGCCCATTCCACGCACACTGGGCCTGCTGATCTACGGTGATCTGGACATCTCTATCCTTGATGAGCTGCCCCCGGGCCGCAAGCCCGTCAAGACCCGGTGCATCACCGGAAAAAAGCGGCGGGATCTCTACGGCTTCCTTGACCGGGAGATCGGAGCCGGACGGCAGGTATATATCGTCTGTCCCGCCATCGAGGACACGCCGGACGGCGGGCTGAACGCCGTGAAGAGTTACTACGAGGACATTGCCAAAGCTCTTCTCCCCGACCGCCGGGTCGGCCTGATGCACGGTAAGCTCAAGCCAAAGGAAAAAGCCGCTGTAATGGACGATTTCAAAGCCGGCCGGCTGGATGCCCTGGTATCCACCACCGTCATCGAGGTGGGCGTGGATGTCCCCAACGCCACCGTCATGGTCATCGAGAATGCCGAGCGCTACGGCCTGAGTGCCCTGCACCAGCTGCGGGGCCGCGTGGGCCGAGGTGCCGCCGAGAGCTGGTGCTTCCTTGTCAGCGACAACACCGCCGAGAGCGTCCAGAAGCGGCTCAAGTTCCTCTGCTCCACCTCAGACGGCTTCGCCGTGGCGCAGTTCGACCTTGAGACCCGCGGCCCCGGCGACTTTTTCGGCAGCCGCCAGCACGGCCTGCCCACCCTGCAGATCGCCGACCTGATGAACGACACCCGCACCCTTCACGCCGCGCAGGCCGAGGCCGCCGCTCTGCTGGCCGCAGACCCCCTGCTGGAAGCGCCGGAGCACAGCCTGCTCGCCGCGCAGGTCGAACAGATGTTCACAAAGGCCGGAGCCATGAATTGAAACAATAAAAAGAACCGGTTTCCATGTATTTTCAATGAGAAAGGCTCCTGCGAAAGCAGGAGCCTTTCTCATTATTACGATTCTGTCATCGGTTCAGGCTTTGCGCCGCCTTGGCGATCACAGCCAGCAGATCGACCAGATGTTCCACGTCCATCTGGCCGCTGTTGTTGGCAAAGGCATAGAAGCAGCCCTGCACGCAGAAGGAAAGCAGGATGCCCCGGTCGGGGTCCGCTGCAAAGGTGGGGTCTTTGGCAGCCAGACGGTCTCGCAGACCCTTTTCAATGCAGTTGGCAAAGATCCCCTGCCTTGCCCCGGAGAAAAGGATGTTCACCGCCTCCTGGTTCTGAACAAAGGCATGGAACAGTTCACGGGTCAGCTGCTCTGTGTGTGCAGCGGTAAGCCCCACATTGGGCACACTGTCCAGAATGACATGGATGAGCTTGTTCTCCAACCGGCTGGACAGCTCATAGATATCCTCATAGTGGGCATAAAAGGTGGATTTGTTCACCTTGGCCAGTGTGCACAGGTCTTTGATCCTGATCTTCTCCAGCGGCTGGCGGGCACGCAGCTCCATGAATGCCTTTTCGATGGCGCGGTCAGTCTTTTCAATGCGGATGTCCAAAATAATCCACCACTTTCATTGTTTCGTTGGATATCCAACGCTTTTCGTTTTTCGGGGATAGACAGTTTGTTCGAGTTTTCTTACAATATCAATAGAGAATCCCTTTCTCTCTCAATGCGGCTTCGATCCTCTGGAATGTTTCTTCATCCGGGCAGCGGAGGGTGTGCAGGTGCACGCCGCCGGTCATCCGGCTGAGCAGGCACTCCGGGGTATTGGCTGCCTGGGTGATAAAGGTATCCACATCGTATCGGCTGGCGAGGTTCAGGTTGCCCCGCAGTTCGCCGTAAAGCGGGTTTTCCACTGCCACATCGACCACCACGCCTCCCTGATCCACCACCGTGTAAAGCTCGGTGCGCATCTCATCGGCGGTCCTGTGCACACAGGCCAGGATGCCGGTGTAGCCGCCGGGGGTCGGGTGGAACTGATACCCGCGCGGGGTGGCCTCGATTTCGGCCCCGCCTGCCCGCAGAAGGGCCACGTCCCCCACCACGATCTGGCGGCTGACCCCCAGCTTTGCGGCCAGTGCACTGGCACTGATGGGTGCGCTGGCCCCATGGAGCTGTTGCAAGATCTTTTCCCGGCGCTGTGCTGCGTTCATTGTTGTTCCCCCTGTCAGCATTTTTCCCTATTATAATAGTGCATGACAGGTGTCCTGTCAATCCAGACGCAGGACCGTGGCGTAATTGGAGGGCAGCTGGACCTTCATCCGGCCAGATGCAAGGCTGACCATCACATTCTCAGCGCCCACGGTATCGGCCAGCAGGTCCGTTGCAGCGTTGGCCTCCACCGGCAGCTGGAACTCCATCTCCGCCGGGCCGTCGCCGTTGTTGAATACGGCCACGAGGGCTTTTCCATCCAGCACCCGGGCAAAGGCATAGCACTGGGTGGTCAGCTGGAGCTCCTTTACCTCGCCCCAGCTCAGGGCCGGGTATTCGGCCTTCAGCCTGCCCAATGCGGCGTACACACTGGTGACAGGGTTGGTGGTCAGGTCATCCCGGAATTTGTCCAGCTCCAGGCAGGGGCGCAGGGGCCAGTCACTGCCCCACTCCTTTTTGCCCTCGATGCCAAATTCGGAGCCATAGTAGATGGACGGAATGCCCCAAAGCGTGTATACTAGAATTGCAATGTGCCGGATGTGCGCCTTGTTCCGCAGCTTATTGGGCAGGCGCTCCACATCGTGGTTGTCCGAGAAGGTATAAAGCCGGGTGTCGTGGCAGAGTCCCTGCAGGCGGCGCATGGTGTGTGCGATCTCAAAATAGTTGTGGTCGTTGTGGCCGCTCCACAGGCCCTTGTGCAGCTCATAGTTGGTAACGGAATGGAGCATTTCAGGGTTGGCCCAGCGGCTGTAATCGCCGTGGATGACCTCGCCCATCAGCCAGAACTCAGGCTTGACCTCGTTGGCAAGGCGGCGCAGGCCCTTCATAAAGTCGAAGTCCAGCACATCCGCTGCATCCAGCCGGATGCCGTCAATGTCGAATGCATCGACCCAGAAGCGGATGGTATCATAATGGTAGTTCTGCACCTCGGGGTTGCGCTGGTTCAGCTTGACCAGCAGGTTGAAGCCGCCCCAGTTGCCGTAAGAAAAGCCGTCGTTGTACTCGTTGTTGCCCCAGAAGTTCACATCGCAGAACCAGTCCTTATAGCGGGCGTTCTCGCGGTTGGCCTGCAGGTCTTTGAAGGCAAAGAAATCCCGGCCCACATGGTTGAACACACCGTCCACAATGACCTTCTGGCCCCTGGCGTGGCAGTTGGCCACGAACTCCCTGAACTCCTCGTTGGTGCCCAGGCGGCGGTCCACCCGGCGATAATCGATGGTATCATAGCCGTGGGAGCCGCTCTCGAACAGCGGGCCGATATAAATGGCCGTGCAGCCCAGGTCTTTGGAGGCGTGCTCGGCCCAGGCGTTCAGCTTTGCGAACGCGCCCGGTGTGGGCTGGCCATCGTTTTCGTGCGCACAGCCGCACAGGCCCAGCGGATAAATGTGATAAAAAACTGCGGTATCATACCATGCCATAGTTACTCTCTCCCATATCATTTCTTCTGCCGCCCAGTAGCGGCAGGCTCAGTATACCACAAACTCCGCCAATTGTGTGGATATTTGATAAATTTTCTACATAGTCTCTGTTAAAATCAGCAAGTGTGACGATTTTGATCAAAAATTATTGGTAAATATGACCGGGTGTATCCCGTTGAGAAAAGGAGAAATCTGCATGAATTTTCCCACCATCGACCGCTCGTTCTTTGCGGGCGAATGCTTTGATGCCTACCGTGTGCTGGGCGCGCACCCCTGCCGGGATGACTTTGGGCAGGAGGGCTGGCGGTTTGCCGTGTGGGCCCCGGGGGCCGTGGCTGTGGAGATCTGCGGCGGCTTTGACGGCTGGGGGCCGGGCGTTCCCATGCAGAAGGCCGACACCGGCGTGTGGAGCGGCTTTGTGCCCGGCCTTGCCGAGGGAGAGCTGTACAAATACCGCATCCACGGCAAGGATGGCAGCACCGTGATGCGGGCTGACCCCTACGCCTTTTCCACTGAGCTGCGACCCGGCACGGCCAGCAGGCTGGCCCGGATGGACTTTGCCTTTGACGATTCCAGCTGGATGGAGCGTCGGGACAAGTGCCGCAACCTGCCCCTGAACATCTACGAGCTCCATGCAGGCAGCTGGAAGCACAAGCCCAACGCCACCCGCGAGGACGGCTCGGACGGCTGGTACAATTACCGGGAGCTGGCCCGGGAGCTGATCCCCTGGCTGCTGGATCACCGCTTCACCCATGTGGAGCTGCTGCCGCTGGCAGAGCATCCCTTTGACGGCAGCTGGGGCTACCAGACCACCGGTTACTTCTCTGTCACCAGCCGCTACGGCGACCCCGCCGACTTTGCGGCCTTTGTCAACGCCTGCCACCGGATGGGCATCGGTGTCATCATGGACTTTGTGCCCGTCCACTTTGCCGCCAACGGCGACGCGCTCGCCAACTTTGACGGCACCCACCTCTACGAGTACGACAGCGATGTGGGCCACAGCGAGTGGGGCACCTGCAACTTCAACTATTACCGCCGGGAGGTGTGCAGCTTCCTGAACAGCGCCGCTGCCCTCTGGATGGATGTCTACCACTGCGACGGCATCCGGATGGATGCCATCTCCCGCGCCCTTTATTGGCAGGGCGACCCCAACCGCGGCGTGAACGAGGGCGCTGTTACCTTCCTGCGGAACCTGAACCACGGCCTGAACGAGCGCTGGCCCACCGGCATCTACACCGCTGAGGACTCCACCAACTTCCTCAAGGTCACCGCCCCCACCCGCTACGACGGCATCGGTTTCGATTACAAGTGGGACATGGGCTGGATGCACGACACGCTGGATTATTTTGCCACGCCCTTTGGTGAGCGGCCCGATGCCTACCACAAACTGACCTTCAGTATGCAGTATTTCTACAATGAGCTGTATCTGCTGGCACTCAGCCACGACGAGGTGGTGCACGGCAAAAAGACCATCATTGATAAGCTGTGGGGCACCTACGAGGAAAAATGTGCCCAGCTGCGCACCCTTTACTTCTACATGTACACCCACCCGGGCAAAAAGCTGAACTTTATGGGCAATGAGCTGGGGCATTTCCGGGAGTGGGATGAGAAAAAGGAGCTGGACTGGGGCCTGATGAAGTATCCCTTCCACGACAGCTTCCAGAAATATTTTGCCGAGCTGGGCCGCCTGTATGCCACCGAACCCGCCCTCTACGATGGCGAATACAACCCGAACTGCTTTGAGTGGATCGCCTGCGAGAGCCGGGACGAGGGCGTGTACGCCTGGCTGCGGAAGGGCGCGGGCCAGACCATCCTCTGTGTGATGAACACCCAGAATACCGCCCACAAAAAGTTCCCGCTCTACTTCCAGTATCCCTGCGCCGCCGATGAGCTGCTGAACAGCGAGGCTGCCTGCTGGAACGGCGCGGACCGCAGCCGCACCAGACACCTGCACACCACCGATGGCGGCGTGTACGGCCGGGACTACACCCTGAGCGTGGATCTGCCCGCCATGGGCAGCCGGATGTACCGCATCACGCCGGAGGCTCCCCACCCGGAAGCCGCACAGGCCTCTGCCCGTAAGGCCGCCGCCCAGAAGCGCAAGGCCACCATCGCGGCAAAGCAGAATTCCAAAAAGTAATATCGCGTCCAAAATATCCCGCCTGCTGAAATGCAGGCGGGATATTTTATCTTCCGGGGGCCTGCCCCCTTGCCTGCGCCGCCCGGAACCATTATACTGTAAGCTGTAATATTGTGGTTCAAAACCGAGGAGCATGTACAATGTCAACGATACTTTCTGAAAAGAAGACCCTTTCACCCTGGGCAAAGGGCGGCATCGGGCTGGGTGCCGGAGCACTCCTGCTGGTGCTGGTGGGCCTGCTGTTCCCCACCGCGGCGGCGTTCTTCCCGCTGGTGAGCCTGTGGTGCAGCTGTGTGCTGTTCTACGGCGCGCTGTGGGTGCTGCACACTGCCGGTGTGGAGCTGGACTTCTTCCACCGCGCAGCCATCATCGCCTTCTGGGCTGGAGCTGTGCTCTACTTCTATTGGGCGCTGGGTCGGCGGCAGTTCATCTACGCCTGGGATTATGTGAACTACATTCAGAAGCAGTTCAATACCGAAGCGGCTTTTGCGCTGGGTCCGGTGGCCGGTTTTAAGTATATCATAAGCACATTTTCTGAAGATTACACCAATTTCATCACCTTGTTCACTGAGTTCCCGTTCTGCCTCACCGCAAAAACGGGTGACAGCTACGCTTTTGCGCAGGTTTTCTGTGTGCTCCCCAGCCTTATGCTGATGCTGTCTGGTCTCACGATCAAAATCGGGCAGATTCTGGAGGTCAAGAATAAGTTCTGGTATTTTATCATCGGCTTTTCCTGGGTGCTGACCTATCCGTTCCTGCGAATGAGCGCTATGCTGGCACAGCCGGACTGGTTCGGTCTGATCTTCGCTTTTGCCATTCTGCTCCTCACATTGGACTACCGTTTTGAAAAGCTGGAGCCGGGGCGGTTCGTGCTCATCTTCCTGGCAACGGCCGCCATTATCCTGAGCCGCCGCTGGTACTTATATTTTGTGGTGGGCTATTATTTTTCCTATGCGCTTCTGCTCTTTGTAAGCAGTGCAAAGCTCGCAAAACAGGGCCAAAAGGACCTTGCCCTGCGCCGAGTACGCAACCTCATCCTGTTTGGTGTCTGCGCCATGGCAGCAATGGTGGTCCTGCTCTGGCCCATGGTCAGCAAGATCCTGGCTTTTAACTACTCCGACCGCTATTCGTACTATAATGTCGGCGGCATTGCAGTAGAGCTCTATTATCATGCCATGCGCACCGGCCTGCTGAACCTTATTTTGATCCTGTTTGGTTTGTGGCTCTGCGTCAAGCGGAAAAAGCCCAGCCTGCCTGTGTTGGCGCTGTGTGAGCTGATGCTCAGTATGCTCTTATTTACCCGAGTGCAGAATTCTGGCTCCCACCAGATGCTGCTGTACGTGCCCGCCTATGTCATTCTGTTTCTCTGCGGTGCGGCGGGTCTGGCAGAGAGTATCGAGCATTTCAAAATACCAAAGCTTTGTTTTTGGGTCTTTACACTGTTGTTCGCCGTGTCGGTGCGGTGCTCCCCGCTCACTGTCATGGCCTTGCCAGAGTTCGTTATCCATGCGTTCCACCCGGCAGACCTTGCTGAGTATCAGCGGCTGGACGAGCTGACCTATGACCGCAAGGACAAACCGCAGATCCAGGCCATGGCACAATGGCTGGTTGAACATCTGGGGGAGGGCGAGGTCGCCTATATGATCCCGGATGACATGCTCTACAATCCCGGCCACCTGCGGAACTGTGACCTGCCCAACCATGCACTGGACGGCAAGTTGCCGGACAGCTTCTCGGTGCCGGGCACCCACTATTTTCCCACCGGTTTCTTTGATGCCAGATATGTGGTAACTGCAGACCCGTTCCCCCTCTCACTGGCTCCGGACACGGAACTGGGCCACCGGTTCAACGCCGTTTTTCTTCAGCTGAGAGAGACTACCCACCAGCAAGTTGCGACCTTCGATATGGGCAACGGCACGGTGTTCACGATCTGGGAACGTACCACTCCCGTGACACGTGAGGAAGTGGAGACCTATCTCCATGAATTTGATGCTGAAAACGCCAAATACCCAGAAATGTTTTCCGCAGTTGCGGAAAACTGGCTGGCTGTTCATGGTTTATAAAAGGAGAGTAAAACGATATGTCCAACAACGCAAAAAATCTACCGGAAGTAAAATTAGGTCAGTACAAAGGGCTGGCTGTTACCCGCCATGTGCGGCCGCTTTCCGAAAAGACCATTGACCAGGAGATGGTCCACCAGACCCGGATGCGTTCCGTCTACCACAACTCCACCGCCCCCGCCAAACGCGGCAGCCGGGTCCTGCTGGATTTTGTCGGCTTCATGGACGGGGAGGAGATCCCCGACAGCCGGATGGAAAAGGTGATGGTGGTTCTGGGGGACGGCAAGCTGATGCCTGCCGCCGAGGATGCCATCTACGGCCACACCGCTGGCGAGACCTTCCGCTTTGATTTCACCTACCCGGAGCAGTTCCGGGTGGAGGAGCTCTCCGGCAAGACCGCGCAGTTTGAGATCAAGCTGCACTCCGTGGCCGAAAAGACCACCCCGGAGCTGAACGAGGACTTTGCCCGGGCACAGGGCTATGCAGACCTTGCCGCCATGCGCGAGGCTGTGCGGGCCAAAAAGCGGAAGATCCACGAAGATGCCGCCGACCGCGCCGCTGGGCAGGAACTGCTGGCAAAGGCCGGTGCCAACCTGACCGTGGACCTGCCCGAGGCCATGCTGGACCGTACCGCCGACAACGAGATGCGGATGCTGGAGCAGCGGCTCTCCCGCAGCAACATCACGTTGGAAAAACACTGCAAGAACAGCCACACCACCGCTGCCGCCCTGCGGGCAGGCTACCGTGATGCTGCCGAGCGGAATCTGCGCTCCATGCTGGCCTCCCGCTCCATTGCTGAAGCCGAAAACATCACCGTGAGCACGCTGGAGGTCAACAACGAGTACCGCCGCCTGTCCCAGCTGCAGGACACCCCGGAGGCCGATATCCGCCGGGTGCTGAGCCCGGACACCCTTGCCGCCGCACTGGTTGCACAGAAAGTCCAGCGCTTCCTGCTGGACAACGCCGACATCACCACGGTGATGGACCCTGAAAAGGAGTGATCCTATGAGTATCTTTACGCGCTACGCCATGGATGCGCTGATGAAGACCACCCACCCTGAAGTAAACCGCAAGCAGTGCTGGAACCTGCACCCCCACCGCACCCCCTGCACAGCCTGCAAGGATATCTGCCCCTATGGCGATGAGATCTTCACCCGCCCCAACCTTGTCAAGGACTGGGATCCCTGCACCGACTGCGGCCTATGCGTCTCGGCCTGCCGGTCGGGCTGCATTGCCCCCTCGCCGGAGCAGGTGCAGCGGGATATCTCCCCCGCCGACAGCGATGGCGACACCATCTGGATCGGCTGCGAAAAATCCACCCGGAAAAACACCGTGGTGCGCACCTGCGTCTCGGCTTATTCGTGGGAAGCGCTGGCCTACCTTGCCCTGAACAAGAAGATCGTCCTCGACCTGACCCCCTGCGGCGAGTGCGAGAACGATGTCTGCGCCGAGCATCTGCGTGCCGTTCTGACCCGGCTGGTGGAGTTCTTCGGCCAGCCCCTGTTCGAGGCCCGGTTCACGCTGGCATACGAGCTGGACGATGCCCCCTTCCACGTCAAGGAATACTCCCGCCGTGAGATGATGGAGCAGGTGACCTCCGGCTCCAAAAAGGGCACCAAGCAGCTGCTGCGGATGCTGCCCGGCCTGCGCAGCGAGGACGAGAGCAGCCAAGATTTCCGGCTGCTGCTCCACCAGTACACCAAGCAGCTCAAGGCGGTGTCCGAAACGCCCCTGCGCTATGGCTACCACCTGCCCAACTTCACCCAGAAGTGCTTTGCCTGCGGCCGGTGTGAGAAGAGCTGCCGCAGCGGTGCCATCAAGTTTGAGGACCTGCCCGACGGCCAGACCCGCGCGGTGATCACGCCGTGGAAGTGCAGCGAGTGCGGGGTCTGCGTTGCCGCCTGCTCCAACGGCGGTCTGGACGGCCTGAAGCTGCGCCAGCTCACCAGCCTTGGCCCTGTCAGTGTCTACAAGTGCACCAAGACCCTCTGCAAGGAATGCGGCAAGCCCATTGCGCCCAACTGTGCGGACGGCATCTGTTCTGTCTGCCGCATCAAGCTGCGCACCAAAAAGCGTCAGGAGGAGGCTGTGGCCCGCGCCAAGGAGCGTCAGGCCGAGCGCGAGGCCAAAAAGGCTGCAGAAGCAGCTGCAAAGGAGCTGGCTGCCGAGATGCAGCCCTCTCAGCCAGCGCAAAGCGTCGCTGCCCCTGAAGCAGGAGCCGCTCCCGCCCCGACCGAAAGCACCTGCTGATCGCTGGACCTCTCCGGGGCTTCGCATGGACAGAGAGGTTTTTATTGACGCAGCTCCAAAAAAATGCTATAATTCTTCTTAACCACCCAGCTGTGGTCGGGAGGACAAGTTACAAAGGCGTAACGGATGTGTTTCCGTTACGCCTTTTTTGCTTCCCGCTGCCGGGAAACAGCGGGCCTGTCGGCTTTGGGCGGCAACCAGACTTCAACACGAAGAAAAGAGGGAATTTCATTATGAAACAGTCTATTTCTCGTCGTCAGTTCCTCAAGGCAAGCGGCCTGGCAGCCGCAGGTGCCTGCGCCGCCGGTCTGCTGTCCAGCTGCGGCGGAAAGAGCGGCGGCAGTTCCTCCGGTTCTGCTTCCGGTGCGGATACCAGCAAGTACACCGTGCTTTATTCCAGCCAGCCTGCGACCCTGAACTATCTGACCACCGCCACCGACCTGGAAATGGTCGTGGGTGCAAACTGCGTGGACACCCTGGTAGAGTACGACAACAAGGGCGTGATGCGCGAGGGCCTGGCCACCAAGTGGGAGTGGGATGCCGACACCCTGACCTGGACCTTCACCCTGCGCGGGGAGAACTGGGTGGACAACAACGGCGAAGTCGTTGCCCCCGTGACCGCACAGGATTTTGTGGATGCCCTGCAGTATGTGCTGACCCCGGATTACGCTTCCTCCAACGTGGGCCTGGTCACCGCCTACATTGCCGGTGCGAATGATTACTACAACTATCACGTCTACCTGACCAATGCTGAAAACGGCACTGTGGACGATGACGGCACCACCTATGTCACCGATGGCAGCGGCAACGTGACCGTGACCGCAGCAGACGGCACCGCTTCCACCTACGCCCCCGTGGACTTTGATTCCGTGGGCGTGACCGCTGTGGATGACCACACCCTGGCCTACACCCTGACTTACGATTTCCCCGGCTTCCTGAGCCTGCTGTGCTACCTGCCCTATGAGCCCGCCTACGGCCCCCTGCTGAGCGAGATGGGCGACCAGTATGCCACCAGCGCCGAGACCCTGTACAGCTGCGGTGCTTTCTACCTGTCCGATTACGAGTCTCTGGAAACCTGGATCATGAAGAAGAACCCCGAGAACTATGATGCGGACAATGTCTTTATCGACACCATCAGCCGCATTTACAACGCCGAGGCTGCCGTGAACGGCCCTGAGATGATCAAGCGCGGCGAGATCGACGAGGCCACCATCGGCTCCGATATTCTGGACAGCTGGCTGGCCGACGATACCACCAAGGACATGGTCTCCATGGATCGTCCCAACACCAACTACACCTACTTCTACATGTTCAACTTCATGCCCTTTGCACACGAGTTCTCCAACTGGAACGTTGAGGGCGTGGATGCAGAATACGAGCCCGAGAACTGGGCCAAGGCCATCAACAATACCAACTTCCGCAAGGCTTTCCTGTACGGCATCAACAACGCCGTTACGCTGGCTGTCAGCGCACCTCTGGGCTATGACAGCTACAAGCTGAACACCATCACTCCCCCGAACTTCTGCGCCACCACCGATGGTGTGGACTACACCCAGTGCGGCGGCCTGGCCGACCTGACCGAGTTCTTTGACGAGGCCAAGGCCAAGGAGTACCGTGATGCTGCCATTGAGGAGCTGACCGCACAGGGGGTCACCTTCCCCATCAAGGTGCAGCTGCCCTACAACCCCTCCACCACCGACTGGGACAAGCAGTGCCAGGTGCTCAAGCAGCAGCTGGAGGGTGTGCTGAACGACGGCACCGACTTCATCGACATCATCATCACCGCCGGCCCCTCCGACAGCTTCCTGTCTGCTGTGCGCCGCAACGGCAAGTTCGAGTTCCTGCTCTGCAACTGGGGCGCTGACTACTCCGACCCCGAGACCGAGACTGACCCGTTCTATCAGGCTGAGGATTCCCGTGGAATGCGCTATGCTTACCTGCGCACCGGCGTGGAAGACGGCTTCATCACCGGCGAGACCGCAGATGCTGTCATGGCCTACATGAACGCCATCGAGGCCGCAAAGCAGATCACCGATGACATCGATGCCCGCTACAAGGCCTTTGCCGATGCCGAGGCTCTGCTCATCACCAACGCACTGGTCATTCCGCGCGGCATGAGCGTGCCCGCCTATCTGGCGACCCGCCTGAACTACTGGGAGGGCCAGTACGCTTCCACCGGTTTCTCCAACAAGCGCCTGAAGGGCATCCACGTCCTCGACCACTATGTCTCCATGGACGAGTACGAGGCAAACCGTGACGCTCGCTAAGCGTTCCATCTGCTCATAACACAAAATACACCCCCTCTGCACGGCAGTTTCTGAAGCTGCGCCGCAGAGGGGGTGTTCTTTTGCATGTTCAGTTACACTTCAAAGTCCAGGCAGACGCGGGTCTTGGTGTAGGGGCGCACCTTGCCATCGGCCACAGCCACGTGGGCGGGGTGTGTGGAGTAGCCCTTGAGGGCGGCTGCATCGGTAAAGGTGGTGTCCAGCATCAGGTCTGCGTTGGAAGAGGGCAGGCCGTTGATGTTCACATGCACCTCCACAAGGCCCGGGATCTGCCCTGCCAGACCCTCCAGTCCGGTTTTGATGTTCGCTTTGATCTCTGCCTTTTCGGCGGCAGAAAGCTCGTCCTTGAGCTGCCAGAGAATGATATGCTTGACCATAAAAAATACCTCCTGCGTTTTCTCCATTGTAGCAGAGAAATGCAGGAGGTGCAATGCTTTTTGAAACGGTTCAGTCGTCTTCCCGGCCTTTTTTCCAAGCGTGGTACATCAGCAGGAACACGGTGTCCGCAGCAATGCCGATAGAGAGCAGGCGGCTGCCGCCAATGGAAGTGTGGGGCAAAAACGGCGAAGCGGCAAACACAACGGCATTAAAGAAATAGAACACACCGAACTTTTTCTCCCACATAGCCCGCTCTTCGTCATCGCTGAACTTCATCTGGTGCTTTTTGGAAAAACTGCGAAAGCCCATTACCAGCATGGCAGCGGCAGCAAACAGGTTCAGCAAAAGGGATGTGTCAAATTTCATGCGGGGGTACCTCCGTAAAAAATCCATAAACAAAAACCAGCCGGATCGAGGCGTTTGCAAGCCCTCGTCCGGCTGGATACTTACTTCTTCGGAGTCATAAGCCTCTTCTCCTTGGGTTCTCTCATTTTCGGAGTATGCGTTTCATAGGGTGACTCTCCTTAGAAACTACCTGAAACTGAAGAGTTCTATGCAAGGGGATGAACTACTCTAGTACATTGGACTGACCCTTCTCTTAACTGTTGGACTGCGGTACCGAGATTCTGAAGATGAATTTCATATTACCACATTCTTTCGAGTTAGATTTGCCAGGGATTCCACTGCTTAGTACATTGGAGTTACTCCTTTTTGGTCATTCAAACAGGTGCATCCGTGTAACTGTCCTCATCATGGGAGATCACCTCGGGCGGATCTATTTGAATTGCCAGGGGATTTATTCTGACAGACTGTACTGTTTTCGCATTTTTGATGCTCAAGACCGGCTCTTTGATTTGTTTTGTTATACGGGGGAAACATCCCGTTTGTGGAGAGCCTCTGTTTTGCTTCTCAGCGAATCCCGACAGTCTGTCCGAACTGTGCGGGTTCCATATCGACCATCGGTCTCGCTCCTTTCTGCTTAAAGTCAGCGGGGTTAGCTCTCATTTGAGCTTCTGCTGTACTTCTCTGGTTTCTGGCTTTATTATACAGGAAGATGCACAGTTTGTCTATTCGCAGAGTGCACAACAAATCAGACATACTTTTGCATCAAAAGTCCAAATTTCTGGGATACATGAATTTCGTCTTTCCGGTGCTCTGCTCCACCTCCCCGGGCAAAGGCTCTGCCCCGCAGATCGTGCAGGGCCATCGCAGACACTGCTCCGGCATATTAAATAGGTATCATCGCAGAGCATGCAGCTATATAAATCTGATATGCCCGCTATACAATCCGTGAATAATAATGTCGATTTCACCTCATCCAAAGGCCAGAAAATGGTACAGATGGCTAAGAATCAGCAAAGAGATTGTGCAAATCGCATAGTTTCTCACCCGTACTTTTTGCAATCTGCACAACTGTTTTCATCCAAAGCAGAAACGGAATATAACAAAAAGTAGAATGTTAGGTGGAGGGCTGTAAAACCGACAGAAATCGTGCTATGATACCATCACAAATTAAGAAAGGAGAGAGTGCTAATCAATGAATGCGTTGACTGCTGCTTTGAAAGAAGAGCTGAATGTTGACATGGTCACGGTGTTCGGGCTTTCCATTCCGGAGTCCGTGGTCGTGAGCTGGGGCATCATGGCGTTTCTTGTCATCGGCTCCATCCTGCTGACGCGGAATCTGCGGGTGGATCACATCACCAAGCGGCAGGCCATCCTGGAAACAGTCGTTACTACGATCAATGATTTCTTTGTGGGCCTGCTGGGCGAAAGTGGAAAGCGCTATGTCCCCTATCTGATGAGCGTGGCGCTGTACATCGGCTGCTCCAACCTGATTGGTGTGTTCGGCATCAAGCCCCCCACAAAGGACCTGAACGTCACAGCGGCCCTTGCTCTGATGAGCATCTGCCTGATCGAGTATGCCGGCATCCATGCACGCGGCGGCGTTGGCTTCCTCAAGAGCCTGGCTGCCCCCACCCCCATCATGGCCCCCATGAACGTGCTGGAGGTGGCCATCCGGCCCACCAGCCTGTGCATGCGACTGTTCGGCAACGTGCTGGGCGCTTTTGTCATTATGGAGCTGATCAAGCTGGTGGTGCCTGTGTTCGTGCCTGCCATCTTCAGCCTGTATTTTGACCTGTTCGATGGTCTGATCCAGACCTACGTCTTTGTGTTCCTTACCTCTTTGTTTATGAAGGAGACCATGGGAGACGAAGAGTAAACCCTTTCCATCATCAAATCAAAAGGAGATTAAAATTATGAACGGACTTATCGCTCTGGGCGCTGGCATTGCAGCGCTGACTGGTATTGGCGGCGGCATTGGCATCGGCATTGCAACCGGCAAGGCAACCGAGGCTATTTCCCGCCAGCCCGAGGCTTCCGGCAAGATCCAGACCAACCTGCTGCTGGGTGCTGCTCTGGCCGAAGGTACTGCAATTTTCGGTTTCGTCGTTGCACTGCTGATCATCCTGTTCCTGGGTTGATAACGGAGGCATGACGAATGCTGACACTGAATCTGAATCTTCTGTATACAGTCGTCAACGTTCTGATTCTGTTTTTGCTGCTGCGGAAATTCCTGTACAAGCCTGTTATGGGAATCATCGCACAGCGTCAGAAACAGGTGGATGACGCACTGAATGCCGCCGAGACCTCCAAAAAGGAGGCCGCTGCGGCCATGAACGCTGCGCAGGATAAGCTGCGCAATGTGGACACCGAGGCTGCTGCCCGCCGCGAGACTTACGAGCAGCAGGCCGAAACTGCAAAGCAGCAGCTGCTGGCCGAGGCCCAGAAACAGGCCGATGCCATTGTAGCCGAGGGCAAGGCCGCTGCTGAGGCAGAGCGCCAGCACAAGCTGCGCGAAGCCGACGCACAGACCACCGCACTGGCCCGCGCCATGTGCGAGAAGCTGCTGAGCCGGAACCTGACCGAGCAGGACGATTCCCGTTTGCTGGACGATCTGCTGGAGAAAGCAGGTGCTGAGCATGGCAACTGAGTTCAGCCGCGAATTCTTCTCTGAGAACCGCATCGTCAAGGCCGACCTGCGCGCCGCACATCAGCTCCGTGAAGAGGACATCGCCCGCATCAAGGCCGAGGTCAAGAAGCTCTATGATGCCACTGAGGTCATCCTGAATGTCTCGGTGGACGAGAGCCTGCTCTCCGGCTATGTGCTGCAGGTGGGCGACCGGGTATTCGACAACTCCGGCCGCCACCAGCTGGACCAGATGATGGCTGGCAAGCCCTCTCTGGCCACCCTCAAGACCCGCATCGAGGATTACAAGCCTGCCCAGACCTCTGCCGAGGGCGGCGTGGTCGTCTCCTCTGCCGATGGCATCGTGCAGGTGGAGGGCATGGACAAGGCCGTTTACGGCGAGATCGTCACCTTTGAGAACGGTGCCAAGGGCATGGTCGAAAGCGTGGACCCGGGCAAGCTGGGCATTATGCTGTTCGACGGTGCCGAGACCGTGGGCGTGGGCACTCTGGTGACCCGCAGCGGCAAGCGCGCCGGCATCCCTGTGGGTGATGGTTTCCTGGGCCGTGTCATCGACCCGCTGGGCGAGCCCATTGACGGCAAGGGCCCGGTGAACGCCGAAGGCTACAACCCCATCGAGAAGCAGGCCCCCGGCATTCTGGAGCGCCAGAGCGTGGATACCCCGCTTCACACCGGCATCCTGGCCATCGACTCCATGTTCCCCATCGGCCGCGGCCAGCGTGAGCTGATCATCGGTGACCGCCAGACCGGCAAGACCTCCATTGCCACCGATGCCATCCTGAACCAGAAGGACACCGGCGTGCTCTGCATCTATGTTGCCATCGGCCAGAAGGCTTCCTCCATCGCCCGCGTGGCCGAGGACCTCAAGAAGCACGGTGCCATGAGCTACACCACCATCGTGGCTGCCACGGCTTCCGATTCCGCTCCCCTGCAGTACATCGCACCCTATGCGGGCACTGCACTGGCCGAGTATTTCATGTCCAAGGGCAAGAGCGTCCTGATCGTCTACGACGACCTTTCCAAGCATGCGGTGGCCTACCGTGCCATCTCCCTGCTGCTCCGCCGCTCTCCCGGCCGTGAGGCTTACCCCGGCGACGTGTTCTATCTGCATTCCCGTCTGCTGGAGCGCTCCTGCCGGATGCGCGACGATCTGGGCGGCGGTTCCATCACTGCCCTGCCCATCGTCGAGACCCAGGCGGGCGATGTCTCTGCTTACATCCCCACCAACGTCATCTCCATCACCGATGGTCAGATCTTCCTGGAAAGCGCCCTGTTCAACGCAGGCAACCGCCCCGCCGTCAATGTCGGCCTGTCGGTCTCCCGTGTGGGCGGCGCTGCCCAGACCAAGGCCATGAAGAAGGCCAATTCCAACCTGCGTATCGAGCTGGCCCAGTACAAGGATATGGAGTCCTTTGCCCAGTTCAGCTCTGATCTGGACGCTGAGACCCGCCGCCAGCTGGAACACGGCAAGGCCCTGACCGAGATGCTCAAGCAGCCGCTGTACCAGCCCAAGTCCGATGCCGAGCAGGTGGTCGTGCTGACCCTGGCTTCCCACGGGATGCTGGACGACCTGCCGCTGGCTGACCAGCGCGCAAAGACCAATGCCTTTGTGCGCCAGTTCCACGCCGATGTTTCCGGCACCATGGACGCGATCACGTCCACGGGCAAGATCACCCCGGAACAGGTGGACACCATCCTGACCGCGTGGAAGGCATTCGCGGGAGGGGAGAGCAATGGCATCCAGTAAGCTGCTCAAGGAGCGGATCGAGAGCATTCAGGATACCATGAAGATCACGAATGCCATGTACCTGATCTCCTCCTCCAAGCTCCGCAAGGCCCGGCAGAACTACCAGAATGTTCTGCCCTACTTCACCCGGATGCGGGATACCATCTCCCGCGTGGTGCCCCACCTGCCCGATGAGCCGGAGCACCCCTTCTTCCACGAGCGGGATCTGGAGAACCCCAAGCGGGCCTACATCGTGCTGACCGCCGACAAGGGCATGGCCGGTGCTTACAACCAGAACCTGCTCAAGTTCCTGCGGGAGCACGCCGACCAGAATGACCGGTTCTATGTCATCGGTCAGGTAGGCTACCGTGCCCTGTTCCGCAAGGATCCCCGTCTGGTGGAGGATTTCCATTACGGTGCCACGGCTCCCACCCTGCAGCGCGCCCGTGATATCACGGTGGATGCCATCGATGATTTCAAGTCCGGCAAACTGGACGAGATCTACATCGTCTACACCAAGATCCAGAACGCGCTGACCAGCGAGCCGGTCATGGAACGCCTGCTGCCGCTGGACCGTGCCCACCTCACGCCTGCTCCCAAGGGTCTGGGCGACCCCCGCGGCGAGGTGGAGATGTTCCCGGATGCCTGGACGGTGTTCGAGCAGACGGCCCCCATCTATATGCACGGCATGATCTTTGGTGCCATGACCGAGAGCTTCTGCGCCGAGCAGAGCGCCCGCATGACCGCCATGGATTCCGCCACCAAGAGCGCCAAGGATATGATCCACGATCTGGAGCTGGAGTACAACCGCTCCCGTCAGGGTTCCATCACCCAGGAGATCACCGAGATCATCGGCGGCGCGGCGGCGGTACAGAATAACGAATAATGCTGGATGCGTTTCTCCCCCGTTGGGGGAAGAAACGCATCCCACACAACATAATGCAAGAGGCAATTGTATGATACAGGGAACTATTATTCGAGTAGCGGGCCCCGTGGTGGATGTCAAATTCACCGGGGGCAAGCTGCCTGCCCTGCAGGAAGCGCTGACCGTGACCGCAGAGGGCACTGAGCGCACCATGGAGGTAGCGCAGCACGTCGATGAAACGACGGTGCGCTGCATCATGCTTTCTGCCAGCGAGGGTCTGGGCAAGGGGATGGAAGTTACCGCCACCGGCCACGGCCTGAATGCCCCTGTGGGCGAGGGCACTCTGGGCCGCATGTTCGACCCGCTGGGCCGCCCCATCGACGGCAAGGGCCCGGTGGACGATCTGCCCCACTGGCCCATCCACCGCAAGGCCCCCAGCTTTGCGGAGCAGAAACCTGCAACTGAAATTCTGGAGACCGGCATCAAGGTCATCGACCTGCTGGCTCCCTACGCCAAGGGCGGCAAGATCGGCCTGTTCGGTGGTGCCGGTGTCGGCAAGACCGTGCTGATCCAGGAGCTGATCCACAACGTGGCCACCGAGCACGGCGGCTACTCCATCTTCACCGGTGTCGGCGAACGCTCCCGTGAGGGCTGTGACCTCTGGGGCGAAATGAACGCTTCCGGCGTTCTGAACAAGACCGCACTGGTCTTTGGTCAGATGAACGAGCCTCCCGGAGCCCGTATGCGGGTCGCTGAGACCGGCTTGACCATGGCAGAGTACTTCCGTGAGGAAACCCACAAGGACGTGCTGCTGTTCATCGATAACATCTTCCGTTTCGTGCAGGCAGGCAGTGAGGTCTCCGCCCTGATGGGCCGGATGCCCTCCGCCGTTGGCTATCAGCCTACCCTGGCCAATGAGCTGGGTGCCCTGCAGGAGCGCATCACCTCCACCCGCGACGGCTCCATCACCTCGGTGCAGGCCGTCTACGTCCCCGCCGACGACCTGACCGACCCGGCTCCTGCAACCACCTTCGCCCATCTGGACGCAACCACCGTTCTGAGCCGTAAGATCGTGGAGCAGGGCATCTACCCCGCTGTCGATCCGCTGGCTTCCACCTCTCGTATTCTGGAAGCCGACATCGTGGGCGAGGAGCACTACCGTGTGGCCCGCAAGGTGCAGGCCACCCTGCAGCGCTATCAGGAGCTGCAGGACATCATCGCCATCCTGGGCATGGACGAGCTGAGCGAAGAGGACAAGCTCACCGTCACCCGTGCCCGCAAGCTGCAGAAGTTCCTCAGCCAGCCCTTTGCAGTGGCCGAGAACTTCACCGGCCTGAAGGGTGTGTACGTCCCGCTGGCAGAGACCGTCAAGGGCTTTGCCGCCATTGTGGACGGCCAGTGCGATGACCTGCCCGAGTGGGCATTCTTCAACGTGGGCACCCTTGCGGATGCCCGCAAGAAGTACGCAGACAAACAGGCGGAGGAAAAGGGCGGTGCCAACTGATGGAAAAGTTCATCCTGAACATCACGGCTTCCAGCGGTGAATTCTATCAGGGCTACTGCGAGAGCCTGACCCTGCCCACCGGCGACGGCGTGTACGGCGTGCAGGCCGGGCACAACCCCGTGCTGGTGGCCCTGCACATGGGCATTGCAAAGTTCACCGTGGACGGTGAGACCCGCGAGGTGCTGGTGGGCGACGGCATTGCAGAAGTGACCCCCACCTTTGTCCTGCTGCTGGTGGACAGCGCCGAGCGGCCCGAGGATATCGACCGTAACCGCGCCGAGGCTGCCCGCATCCGGGCCGAGGAGCGCCTGCAGCACAAGCAGAGCATGCACGAGTACTACCAGAGCAAGATCGCACTGGACCGCGCCATGCAGCGCCTGCAGACGGCCGCCAAATACAAGCGTTAAACGCTCCCCTCAAACAGAACACCGTCAGCCTGACACAACGGGCTGACGGTGTTTTTGTTGTTTTACTGCGCTTCGATCTGCGCTCCCCTGCTGCACCCTCTTGTAAATTGCCGCGGAAAAGCGTATCATAGAATCAAATACAAGCAAAGGAGCATTCTTATGCGTGCATACGAGCGACTGTTGAATTATGTCCGCGTTTACACTACCTCCGACCCCGAGAGCGGCACCCACCCCTCGGCAGAGCGGGAGTTTGACCTGGCCCGCCAGCTGGTGGAGGAGATGAAGGCTCTGGGCATCGAGGATGCCCGGGTAGACGAGCACTGCTATGTCTACGGCAGTATCCCCGCCACCCCCGGCTGTGAGGACAAGCCTGCCCTGGGCCTGATTGCCCACATGGACACCGCCGACGATGCTTCCGGCGAGGGTGTTTCCCCCATCCTGCACGAGAATTATGACGGCCGCGATGTCACCCTGCCCGCCACCGGCATGGTGATGAAGGTCTCCACCTTCCCCTTCCTGGCCGACCTCAAGGGTGAGACTCTGATCACCACCGACGGCACCACCCTGCTGGGCGCAGACGACAAGGCCGGTGTGGCAGAGATCCTGACCGCCGCCGAGATCCTCCTTGCCGAGGGCCGCCCCCACGGCAAGCTCTGCATCGCCTTCACCCCCGACGAGGAGATCGGCGAGGGCGCTTCCCTCTTCGATATCCCGGGCTTTGGCGCGGATTTCGCCTACACCGTTGATGGTGGTGACGTGGGCGGCATCGAGTATGAGAACTTCAACGCAGCTGCCGCCACCGTGACCATCCACGGCTTCTCGGTGCATCCCGGCTCCGCCAAGGATGCCATGATCAACGCCTCCAATGTGGCCATGGAGTTCCACACGGCCCTGCCCATCATGGCCCGTCCCGAGACCACCGAGGGCCGTCAGGGCTTCTACCACCTCTGCCAGATGTACGGCGACGTGACCAACGCCAAGCTGGGCTACATCCTGCGCGACCACGATGCCGACAAGCTGCAGTACAAGAAGGATAATCTCCTCCACATTGCCGATTACCTCAACGGCAAGTACGGCCCCGGCACCGTGGAGGTGGAGATCAAGGACAGCTACCGCAACATGCTGGAAAAGATCAAGCCCCACTTCCATCTGGTGGAGAACGCCCGCATAGCCATTGAAAAGGCCGGTCTGACCCCCGAGGAAGTGCCTGTGCGCGGCGGCACCGATGGTGCCACCCTGAGCTGGAAGGGCCTGCCCTGCCCCAACCTGGGCACCGGCGGCTTCAACTTCCACGGCGTGTGCGAGTGCACCACCGTAGAGCGCATGGACAAGGCAACTGAAGTGCTGCTGAATATCGTGGAGATCTACAGCAAATGATTCCGCTCCCGGAATGTTTCCACGCTGACTGCACATAAGAAATGGACGGCTCCCGAAAACGAGAGCCGTCCATTTTTTCTTATCCCACGTTGATCTGTCCAACGGGCAGGATCTTGCGTTTGTTGTCATCGGGCTTGCTGGTCAGGCTGATGGCAAAGGACACCGGGCCAACACGGCCCATGAACATCACCAGCATATACAGCAGCTTGGCCCCGGTGTTCAGCTGGCTGGTCACGCCCACCGAAAGGCCCACGGTACCAAAGGCGGAGCAGGATTCAAAGATCGCGTCAATGACCGTTACGGCATCCGATGTGTTGTAATAGACCACCACGGCAGAGCCCAGCGCTGCCACCATGCCCAGCATGATGATGGTCAGCGCACGGTAAACGGTCTTGGATTCAATGTGGTGGCCGCCGATGACACAATCGTCCCGGCCCTGCGCCACGCTGCGCATGGTCAGGATCAGAACAGCAAAGGTGGTCACCTTCACACCGCCGCCGGTGGAACCGGGAGCCGCGCCGATGAACTGCAGAACGCTCATCAGCAGCTTGGTGATGGGCCCACAGGCGGCCAGGTCGATGGTGTTCATACCGGCAGTACGGGTTGACACCGACTGGAACAGGGCAGCCATCACCTTGCCCGGCACGGACAGCCCGCCCATGCTCTTGGGGTTGTTCCACTCCATCAGACCGATGAGGGCGGCACCACCCACCCACAGGATGCAGGAGAAGAGCAACACCATCCGGGCATGGAGAGACAGGTGCCGCTTCTTGCGCCACTCGCCGATCTCCACCCAGACCATAAAGCCCAGACCGCCCGCCATGATCAGGAACATGATCACAGCCTGTACATAATAATTACTGACATAGGGAGCCAGCGAGGAATACTGCCCGAACCGGCCAAACAGATCGAAGCCCGCATTGCAGAACGCCGAGATGGCCGTGAATGCACTGATCCAGATGCCCTCCGCACCAAACTGCGGCACAAAGGCGATCATCAGAAGCACCATACCAATGATCTCAAAGGTCATCGCCAGCTTGACCACGATCTTCAGCACATCGGTAGCCTGCGAGTATCCGCTGGCCGAAACGCTTTCTCCCAGCAGCCGCAGGTCCTTAAAGCCCATCCGGCGTTTGGCAGCCAGCGCAAAAAAGCTGGTC
Organism: Faecalibacterium sp. Marseille-Q4137; assembly: GCF_017377535.1. Lineage (NCBI taxonomy): Bacteria > Bacillati > Bacillota > Clostridia > Eubacteriales > Oscillospiraceae > Faecalibacterium > Faecalibacterium sp. Marseille-Q4137. The sequence continues at coordinate 3,179 of NZ_JAFREK010000038.1, read as the reverse complement.
AGGGTCACCAGGCCCAGACCGCCCACCTGGATCAGCAGCAAAACCACCGCCTGCCCAAAGGGCGTGAACTGCGTCCAGGTATCCCGCACGACCAGACCCGTCACACAGGTGGCACTGGTGGCAGTGAACATGGCATCCACCACGCCCAGCCGACCGCTGCGGCTGGAAATGGGCAGTGTCAGCAGCAGCGTTCCCAGCGCGATCAGCAGCACAAAGCTGATGCAGATGACCTGCGTTGCACTGCTGCCCAGCAGCCAGCCGCGCCGACGCGATGCTCTCTTTTTCCGTTTCATCCCCATAAGTTGGCTCCTTTTTGTGCCGGGCCGCCTGTGCTGCACCTGCACTTCATTCTGCACCCATGCCGCGCATGAGCACCTCTCCTATAGGATACACCTTTTTTCTTTCCGATTCAACTTGATTTTGTGGGGAAGTTGCGGTATTATAATATGGTATCCGTCTTCATAGCTCAGCTGGATAGAGCGTTCGCCTCCTAAGGTTGCGTTACAACGGCCACCTTGGAAAAACTTCATATAGGATTCAAGTTCGAGTTTCTTCGGGCTTAGTCATAAAACCAGCCATGTCTCAGTAGCTCAGTTGGATAGAGCACACGCCTCCTAAGCGTGGGGCCGGAGGTTCAAATCCTCTCTGGGACGCCAGCTAACAACGCCGAAAGCCTTTGTTTTCAAGGGTTTTCGGCTTTTCTTATATGAAAAGGCACGAAAAAGCTCTTTCACTGTATGAGATAAAATTCTACTCCAAAATTTGATTTTTGACAACCCCTCCAGAATCGAACGGTTGTTATAAGACAAAATCGCCAGCTAATTTTTAGCAGAAAACGGGCTGTTCTTGCTAATGAAAATGCCCTTCCTGCTAATCAGCCCCAAAATCGTGCCAAAAATCCTGCTAATCAAAAAAGGCGGATGTTTTGAGTACCATGCAGTTATAGCAGATAAAATTGAATATCGTTATATACATAGAGCGTCTATTTGCCCCGCATTGGGGATGGATAGGCGCTCTTTTTTTATGCCCAAAACCATGGGCAAATACAAGAGATTGGAGGTGTTTTATTTGAGCAAGCCTGTTTATGCCGCAGACAAGCCGAGCGATTGCCATTACTGCTACTATTGGACGAATGGCAGAAAGGGCTGCCGTCTGGGTAGAAATAATTGCTACTACTTAATCTCTTTGCCACCGAAACCTAAGTCGGAATGTGATGGCTGTCCCTATGGGCGAGATCACCCGTGCATTGGTTGGTGTACGAAGAAGGTTATGCGTGAAGTGGGGCTTCGTTGATATAAATGCGTATGAACAGGAATACCGCTTCTGCTATTTTGCCCGATGTCCTTACGAAAAGACGGATACGACTTTCCGCAGCATTCCGCTGACAACAGAAAGTTTTCCGCAGAAAGAAGGTGGTGAAGCCGTGTGAGTTTTGATTATTTTTACGGTCAGCAATCCGATCTATTCACATTCTATCGAGTTCCGAAGGTGTTGTTCACGAACGAGAGGTTCTGGAATATTTCTGCCGATGCCAAGATGCTGTATGGCATTTTGCTTGACCGCATGAGCCTGTCTGCCAAGAATGGTTGGATAGATAAAAACGGTCGAGTGTATATAATTTTTACAATCGACGAAGCGAAGATGGCTCTGAACTGTGCTGAACAAAAGGCTATCAAGCTGCTCAGTGAACTTGAGAAGAAAGCAGGATTGATTGAACGTAAGCGTCAGGGTTTGGGAAAACCCAACCTGATCTATGTGAAGAACTTTATCTCTGCTGTGGATTCACAACTCTTGAATTGTGAAAATCACAATTCTGGAACAATGGAAATCACAACTCAAGAACTTCCGAAATCACAATGTAATAATACTGATATTAAAAATACTGAATTTAGTGATACTGATTCTATCTTTCCTTCCGGAAATGGTGGAATGATGGACGAGAATGACCGGTATCAAGAATACTTTGATTATTTCTCGGATCAGCTCAGTATGGATTTGTTGAAGAAAGATTACCCTTACGATTCTGAAATGCTGGATAACATTCTGGAACTGATCGTTGAAACGGTTTGCACAAAGCGACCGTTGATTCGCATTGGTGCAGAGGAGCGTCCGACAGAAATTGTCCGCAGTCGGTTTATGAAACTGAATGCCGAACACATTCGATATGTTATGGACTGCTTCAAAGAGAACACCACAAAGATTAGAAATATCCGTCAGTATATGCTGACTACGATATACAATGCGCCGACGACAATAGACACCTACTACGATGCTCTTGTTCGGCACGATATGTCACACGGATATTTGGAAGGAGGATTTAAGAAATTGAAAATGAAGCGAGAGGAAGGAGAGTGACGAAAAATGTCGAAAAAAGCAACCATCATTGCGGTGGTCAATCAGAAAGGAGGAACCGGCAAGACCACCACCACCGAAAATCTGGGCGTTGGCTTGGCACTTGAAGGAAAAAAGGTGCTTCTGGTAGACACCGATCCCCAGGCTTCCCTGACAGTCAGTTTGGGCAATCCCTGCCCGGATGAGCTGTCTCCGACACTTTCCGATTTGATGGGAAAGATTATGGTGGAAAGCCCCATTGCTCCCGGTGAAGGGATTCTTCATCATCCGGAGGGCGTTGATTTGGTGCCGTCCAACATCGAACTGTCCGGTATGGAAGTTGCACTGGTCAATGCCATGAGCCGGGAAACCATTCTCAGGCAATACCTGGATACGGTCAAACAGAACTATGATTACATTCTTCTGGATTGTATGCCGTCTTTGGGTATGCTGACCGTCAATGCGTTGGCAGCTGCCGACAATGTGCTGATACCGGTTCAGGCAGCATACCTTCCTGCAAAGGGTCTGGAACAGCTGCTTGGAACCATCAACAAGGTCAAGAGACAAATCAACCCGAAATTGAGGATTGAGGGTATTCTTCTGACTATGGTAGACAATCGCACCAACTATTCCAAAGACATCAGCAATCTGATTCGGGAGAGCTATGGAGGAAAGCTGAAGGTTTACAAGACAGACATTCCCCGCTCTGTTCGTGCAGAAGAAATCAGTGCCGAAGGACACAGCATTTTTAAGCATGATCCAAAAGGAAAAGTGGCGGATGCTTACCGAGTCTTGACGAAGACTAACTATTAAAAGTCAAGCCCTAAAATGAAAAAATCCGCCAACCA
>NZ_JAFREK010000037.1:0-28139 GCF_017377535.1 Faecalibacterium sp. Marseille-Q4137 | reverse complement strand
TGCCCAAGATAGTTCGCTGGAAACGGCGCGTGAAAATAGGTAGTCGCCGACTTAATGTAAAACCGCTCTGAGGGATTTCTCAGGGCGGTTTTTGTTGTTGTGTTTTGTACATCGGTTTATTATAATAAAGAAAAGGAGGCAGAAAAAATGGCAACGGAACTGTTTAAAAATATTCCAAGCAAAGTCGGCGATCTGGTACGAGATGTCCGAATCGGAAAAATCGGACTGCCTGATTTGCAAAGGCCGTTTGTCTGGAAAGATAATAAGATACGTGAGCTCTACGATTCGATGCTGAAAGGCTATCCAATCGGATACATTATGCTGTGGGAGTCACCAGCGGATTATGATGAGAAGAAAAGCGGCATAGGCATTAACGGTAAAATCTATACAGAGCCAAAAGAACTGGTTATTGATGGGCAGCAACGCCTGACGGCGCTTGTAGCGTCGATGTATGGCGTGAAAGTAAAAGATAAAAACTTTGTGGAGCGTGAAATTAAAATCTCTTTCAATCCGTTGACGCGAGAATTTGCGGTGTGGACGTCTGCGTTTGAGCGGACGCCGGAATGGATTCCCAAGGTGTCGGATGTCTTTTTGGCAAAAGAAAATAATACGATTAGTGCTTTTCGACGTAAGTATATCCGGGCAGTAAACGAAGCAAGGAACAAGCGTGAAGAGAAAGCGCTGACAGATGCGGAAGAAGATCTGATCGAAAATAATATAAATGATTTGCTTAACCTTTCAGAGTATTCACTTCCGACATTGGAAATCAGCTACAATGCCAGAGAGGAAGATGTAGCAGATATTTTTGTGCGGGTCAACTCTGGTGGACAAAGCCTGACAGAGAATAATTTTATCCAGACCCTGATCTCGGTTTATGAAAATGAGACCAGTGACCAGATGAACCTGTTCTGCGAGCAATCCCGCATCCCGGCAAGTGGAACGTCCTATAATAACATCATTGCAATCGAGCCATCCCATCTGATCCGAATGGCTGTCGGTGTTGGTTTCCGCAGGGCAAGACTGCGCTATGCATATATGCTGCTACGAGGGAAAAATCTGGAAACCGGAAAGTATTCTGCCGAGGAGCGACAGGAGAATCTTGCGAAGTTCAAAGAAGCCCTGCTCAAGGTGATGGATCTGAACAACTGGCATGCATTTTTGAACTGCATTGGAGAGGCAGGATACATCAGCAAAACACAGATTGCATCATCCAATGCGGTGGTTTTTAGCTATGTACTTTACCTGATTGCAAAATATGACTATAAACTGGATGCGGTCAGGCTCAAAAAGACGATTGCCAAATGGTTTTTTATGGGTGCTATTACCTACTTTTACACCGGATCGACCGAAAGCGAAGTAGAAAAGCAGTTTGCTGACCTGAGAAATGTTCATGATGCGGAGCAGTTTATCGCGTACATTGAGCGGACGATTACAACGCGGTTTACGGAAGATTACTTCCGACTGACGCTGCCGAACGAACTGAACAGCGCTGCGGCAATCTCTCCGGCCTGGAACGGCTATATTGCAGCGCAGGTCGTATTAAATACACCGATGCTGTTCAGTGCGACGCCGGTGTCAAAGTATTTCATTCTTGGAGCAAGCGGAACCAAGAATGCGGTCGACAAGCATCACATTTTCCCTAAAAATTACCTGACACAGATTGGCTATATGACCGACCGAGAACGCAATCAGATTGCAAATTTTACTTATTTGGATTATGTGACCAACATTGATATCTCTGATGACCCGCCGGTGGAGTATGTGGAACGTTATCGGAACCGGATGGGGGAAACAGAATACCACAAAACCTGCGAGGATCATGCCCTTCCACCGGATTTTGAAAAGATGGAATATATAGAGTTTTTGAAAGAGCGCAGACTGCGGATGGCACAAATCGTGCAGAAAGCGTACAAGAAACTCTGCGAATGACCAAAGAACAAAAAGCGACCCTGCTGCACGAGCATTTCACGTGGCGGGCTGTGTGATTTCGACGAACTAGAATCTGAGATAAGTCCTTCTGTTAGGAGAAAATCGAATTTTCTGTCGGGAGGGCGCCTTAAAACCCGTCCCTGAATCGTATATGGGATAAGTATGTATTCCGTCTGCGGTGAAATCGCAAAAGAGGAGGGGCAGGATGAAGCTTTTATTCAAACAACGGATGTTTTCGTGGTTCGACAGCTACGATATCTATGATGAAAACGAGAACACGGTCTATGTGGTAAAGGGGCAGCTCTCGTGGGGGCACTGCCTGAAAATCTTCGACACGGAAGAGAACGAGCTTGGTACTGTCAAGCAGGAGGTGCTGACTTGGCTGCCCAAGTTTGAACTCTATGAGGGTGAAAATTATATCGGCTGCCTCGAAAAGGAACTGGGCTGGTTCAAGCCCAAGTATAACATCGATTTCAACGGCTGGCATGTGGAGGGAGATTTCCCTGGGTGGGATTACACCATTACAAAGCCGGTGGGAGAGACAGTCGCAACGGTTTCCAAAGAGCTGCTGCAATGGACAGACACCTATGTGCTGGATATCGTTGACCCGGCAGACGCGCTCCATGTGCTGATGTTCGTGCTGGCCATCGATGCCGAAAAGTGTTCTGCAAAATGAAATTGAATTAGCCCGGCTGTGTGGGAGTGCCCGCATGGCCGGGCTTTTTACGTTGCATGGGTTGGGAAACAGTGGTATCATTAAAAAGTACGATAAAACCTGAAAATAACGAGGTGCAAATGGAAGTATTTGAAATCGAGACAGAGCGTCTGCAGCTGCGGCAGTTCCGGGTGGAGGACGCGCAGGACGTATTTGCGATTTTCTCGGATGAGCAGACCACGCTGGATTGCGGCGGTTATCATGCCTTTGATGCAATGGATGAGGAATATGACCGTCTGATGCAGAAATTTGCGGGACAGATCCGTTACAGCGTTGTCCGCAAGGCAGATGGGCGTGTGATCGGCGTGATCTCGTTGATGGATGCCGAGCGTGCCGTGCTCGGCTGGGAGCTGGGCATTGAGATGGCCCCGGATGTCCGGCGGCAGGGCTATTCCCGGGAAGCGCTGGCGGCTGTGATTCAGGCGTTCTTCGAGAAAACGGATACGGTGCTTTTCACGGGTGGGCATTATGCCTATAACACCATCTCCGGGGAGCTGCTGAAAAAACTGGGCTTCACCTATGAGGGCATCGAACACAAGGCCATGCGCCATGCAGAGCGCGGCCCCACGGATCTGGTGTGCTATTATTTGGAAAAATAAGCTTTCCCTCAGAATTCCTACAGATTTCCCTGTTACAATGATAGCATCATCGAAAGGGGAATTTGTATGCTGACAAAATTGAAAAACGGGCTGGACGGTACCCAGCTGAAAACCATTGCGCTGGTGTTGATGGTGCTGGATCACATTCATTATTTCTTCGAGTTCACCGGCTGCATCCCAACGGTGTTCAGTATGCTGGGGCGGCTCAGCGCACCGCTGTTTCTGTTCTGCACGGTGGAGGGCTTTGCCCACACCCATGACCGCAGGCGGTATTTTATCCGCATCTGGGGTATCGGAACGGCCATGGCGGCGCTGGAATTTTTTATGATCTACGCCAAAGCCTTCCGGCGCGGGGATGGCTTCTACCCGCTGAACGCTATTTTTCAGGATCTGATGCTGCTGTGCATCGTCTGGCAGGGCATCGACTGGCTCCGGGAAAAGAAATGGGTCAGGGGCGTGGCGGCCATCGCGGCGGTGGCTGGCTGGCCGTTTGTGATGGTGGCGTTTCTGAGCGCCTTCCCCCAGATCCAGCAGATGCCGTGGGCTTCCACGGTGGTGGCGTTTGTCATCACCAGCCCGCTGCCCCTGTGGACCAGCATCACGGACGGCGGATGGAGCTTTCTGCTGGGCGGTGCGCTGCTGTATGCATTGCGTGGACGGCGCAAAGTGCAGCTGACGGTATGGGCACTGGTGATTTTCCTGTGTGATTTTGTGCTGACCTTCGGGATGGCTTGCCGGCAGGAGGGCTTTGTCTGGACCCAGATGTTCACCAACAACTATGAGTGGTTCGGGGTGGCGGCGGTGCTGCTGATGCTGCTGTACAACGGGCAGCGCGGCAGCGGACACAAGCAGCTGTTCTACTGGTTCTACCCGGCCCATGTGTATCTGCTGTATGGTGCGTCCTGCCTGCTTTATAACGTTTTGAGGTGATCTTGTGGCAAATATTCTGGCAGTGGATGACAATATAGAACTCTGCAAGCTGATCCGCACTGCCTTGGAGCGGGACGGCCACCGGGTGGAAACGCGGCTCTCCGGCGCGGAGCTTACTGAACAACTCTGCCATTGGGCGGACTGCATCCTGCTGGATGTGATGATGCCCGGGGAGGATGGCTTTGCCGTCTGCCGCCGCATCCGGGGCCTGACCGATGCCCCCATTCTGTTTCTGACGGCCCGGACAGACGAAGCGTCTGTTCTGGAGGGGCTGGGCATTGGGGCAGACGACTTTTTGTCCAAGCCCTTCCGGGTGGCAGAGCTGCGCGCCCGGGTGGCGGCGCATCTGCGGCGGCAGAACCGCACCCCGGTGCATCGGCTGGTGCGTGGCGGAGTCAGTTTTGACCTGTCCGCGCGGGAGGCGGCGGTGGGAGAAACTCCTCTGCCGCTGACCCGCTCCGAGTATGCCATCTGCGAGTATCTGGCGCTGCACGCCGGGCAGACCTTTACCAAGGAGCAAATTTACGAAGCGGTTTTTGGTATTGACGGCACTGCGGACGACACCGCCGTGACACAGCACATCAAAAATATCCGGGCAAAGCTGCGGGCGGCGGGGGTAGCAGAGCCGGAAGCACTGCTGAAAACCATCTGGGGAGTGGGATATCAATGGAAAAACGAGGGCTGATTTCCCTGCGAGGCGTACTGCTGCGATATCTGGTGCAGACTGTCTTTTGCTGTGTGCTGGCGCTGCTGTTGTGGTTTGCGGCGCTGATGTGCGTCATCAACAGCGGGCTGGCGCTCCCGGCCAATCAGGCCGCGCAGGCCTGCCAGAAGGCTGCACAGGACGTTTTGCCGGGCATGACTGCCGCCACCTTTGATGAGACCCAGCTGGACTCCTTGTGCCGTTACGCCCTGTTTGCCGCGCCGGACAGCAGCGAGGTGCTGGCCACCAACATGGATGCCGGGCACTTGCAGCGGGCAATGGAGAACCGGCAGGGGAAAACCCGCTGGCATTTCGGATACACACAGTATTATATGACATCAAAATTGCAGGACGGAACGGTCTGCCTGCTGCAATTTGACTATGCCGTGCCCTACGCCGCCCCTGCGCTGCGGGGAAAGCTGCCAGATGTGCAGACGGTGCACGGCATCCTGGGCATTCTGCTGCTGGTGGGAGCGGTGGTGTGGAGCACCCACCGCTCCAGAAAGTTTCTAGCCCGGGAGACGGCCCGCCTGACCGAGGTCTCCCGACAGGTGGCTGAGAAAAAGGGCGTGGAAGAGATCGATTTTTCCGGGGCGCAGGTGCGGGAATACGCCGAGACACTGGCTGCCCTGCAGACCATGGGGCAGGAGCTGACGGCCAGCCTGCAGGCCCAATGGAAAATGGAGCAGCAGCAGCGGGAGCAGATCATCCAGCTTTCCCATGAGCTCAAAACGCCGCTGGCCGTCATTGAGGGCAACGCCGATCTGCTGGCCGAGGACGAGGCCCTGACTCCGGAGCAGCGGGAACAGGTGGAGGCCATCCTGCGGGGCACCGAGCAGACCCGGACCTATTTGCTCAAGATCCGTGCTCAGGTGCAGACACCGCTGAAGTATAAGCGGCCCTGAACAGAACTGAATGATATAAAGGAAGCCGCCCGGCTGTGTGGGAACGCCCGCACGGTCGGGCATTTTGCATTGCATGAGCAGGAAAACCGTGGTATCATAAAAAACGATAGGGTCTGAAAATAGAGGGAAAAATGAACACTTACGGCCATTCGTTCGTCTATCCAAAAAAGAGAGGGGAAAAACAATGAATTTTGAAGAGACAGAAGTCCTTTACAATGTTTACCGTGGAATCCTGCGGAACAATCGGAGCTTTCAACCGGGAAAGAGCACGGCGGTGGAATATCGCATGGACTGCCCGGAGTATGCCGACCTCCTGAAAAAGTATCCCTTTGAGAAAATTGCAGGAAAAGGCACGGACCTGCAGCGGGCAATTCGGGTGCTGAAATACCTCTCGCCTAAGCTGACGCACAGCCCGTGGTACGACGGCCATGTGGACTGCAACGCCCTGGCGCTTTTGGATTACAGTCTGGATAAACCGGAACAGGGCATCAACTGCCTGAATAAGGCCAAAATTCTGGAGGAGATCTGCCTGGCACTGGGAATCTACGCACGGCGGGTGCGCTTCCTGCCCTATTCTCCCTTCGATTTTGATTGTCACGTTGTCACGGAGATCTACGACCGGTCGCAGGAAAAGTGGTGTATGCTGGACCCGACGACCAATGGGTATCTGGTAGATGAGAAGGGCACGATCCTGAGCCTGCTGGAAGCCAGAGAGCGGATGGCAGACACCCGATTTGTGACGTATTGCAAGGCGACGAGCCGGGAAAAGGATCTGCAGAAGCTCTACCGGAAAAATATCGCAACGACCGCTTACTATGCGAAGAATCTGTTCCGCATTCAGGTGGACGCGGTCTCGCAGTTTGGAGAGAGTGGAAACTGGCTGAATTTCCCGCCGGAGCACTTTTCTATCCGGGAATGGAGCGTTGCAAGTGCAGAATACCGGTTGGAGATGGTGCCTGCCTACGCAAAGGGATATGCGGATTTTGATGAAGCCGTCCAGCTGCCGCGGATGCGTGAGGCCGTGGAGCGGACGCGAAACATGGAGGAGCCGGAGGCGATCTCTGCCGCCGCTCTGACCGAAAAGCCGATATCATAAAAAAACAGATCGCCGCTGCTTTCCTGACGGAGAGCGGCGGCTTTTTCACACCCGGCGCTCCGTGGGCATAGGATGACGCAGACCATGGGGAGGAGGGGCCGGGAATGGACGGACAAAGACGATTTGCGGTGATCGGAACGGACGCGCGGCTGGCGGCGGCAGGCCGGGCGCTGGCCCGTGCCGGGTTTGCGGTGGGCGGGCCGGAGCAGACGGCGCTGGCCGATTACATCTTACTGCCGCTGCCGCTGGACGAGAGCCGCACCCCGCTGGCGGAGCTGCTGCGAGCCGCAAAACCGGGGGCGCTGGCGCTGGGCGGAAAACTCTCGGCGCAGGCAAGGCAGATCGCGGCGGAGGCGGGCGTGGAGCTGGTGGACTACTTTGCCCGGGAGGAACTGATCCTCTGCAACGCCATCCCGACAGCAGAGGGCTGCATCGGCATCCTGATGGCGGAGCGGACGCGGACGCTTTGGAACAGCGCCATCCTGCTGGCCGGTTTTGGGCCGGTGGGGCAGGCGCTTGGGGTACGGCTGGCGGCACTGGGCGCACAGGTGACGGTGGCCGCGCGGCGGCCGGCCCAGCGGGCACTGGCGGAGAGTTTCAGCTTGCGGGCGGTGGATCTGGCCCGGCTGGAACAGACTGCTCCGGCCTTTGACACGGTGGTGAACACCATCCCGGCCCCTGTTCTGACGGAAGCCGTGCTGGCAGCCCTGCGGCCCGGGAGCCTGATCGTGGATCTGGCATCCAAGCCGGGCGGCACTGACTTTGCCGCGGCCCGGCGGCTGGGGCACCGGGCCATCCATGCCCTGAGCCTGCCAACGGCCTGCGCTCCCGAAACGGCGGGCGAGGCTCTGGCCCGGACGGTCTGTGAGATCCTGGCGGAAAGGGAGGGAACACCATGAAAAGGCAATTGCGCGGGACAGTGGCGTTTGCGGTCTGCGGGAGCTTCTGCACGCTGGGCGCGGCGGTGGCTCAGGCTGAACAGCTGGTGCGGCAGGGCTGGGAGCTGCTGCCGGTGATGAGCTATGCGGCCTCCGGCCTGAACACCCGCTTTGGCCGGGCGGATGAGTGGAAGAATCGGCTGGAGACCCTGACCGGCCACAGGGTGCTGGATACCCTGCAGGATGTGGAGCCGCTGGGGCCGCGGCAGCTGGCCCGGGCACTGGTGGTGGCCCCCTGCACCGGCACCACGCTGGCCCGGCTGGCGGCGGGCCTTTCCGACACGCCGGTCACGCTGGCGGCAAAAAGCCTGCTGCGGGTCGGGTGCCCGGTGCTGCTGGCTGTCTCCACCAACGATGGGCTGGGGGCTTCCGGGGAGAACATCGCCCGGCTGATGCAGCGCAAGCACTATTACTTTGTGCCCTACGGACAGGACGATGCAGCGCAGAAACCCCAGAGCCTGAAGGCGGATCTCACCCTGCTGCCCGCTGCACTGGAGGCTGCCCTGCACGGTCAGCAGCTGCAGCCGGTGCTCCGGGAGTGGAACTGAGGGTTTCTCTTTTCAGAGGGATAAAAATGTGGTATACTATATCATAATATCTTGAGATAGAGGAACTGGAATGAAAAAACACATCGCCATGCTGTGTGCGGTGCTTTTGACCGCACTGGCGGCGTTTGCGCCGGGCGCGGCAGCTGCCGGGCCTGCACTGACGGCTACGGAAGCGTACTGCATCATCGATGCCGACACCGGTCTGGTGCTGGCCCAGCAGAACATGAACGAGGAACTGCACCCGGCATCCATCACCAAGGTGATGACGCTGGGCCTTGCCTGTGAAAAGGCCCAGGGCAAGTGGGACAATGTCAAGCTGACGGTCAGCCACGAGGATGTCTACTCGCTGGCGGGCACCGATTCCAGCCACATCGCCCTGCAGGAAGGGGAGGAAGTGCCCCTGACCGATGCCCTGTATGCCACCATGATGGCCAGCGCCAACGATGGGGCCAACCTGCTGGCCGAATACTTCGGCGGCGGCTCCATTGAGGGCGGTGTGGCCGCCATGAACGCGCAGGCAAAGGAGCTGGGGCTGGAACACACCCACTTTGCCAACCCCCACGGCATCAGCGATGAGGACCACTACACCAGCTGCTATGACATGGCGCAGATCCTGCGCTGGGCGCTGACCCAGCCCGGGTTCGAGACCCTGTTTACCCGGAACGAGATGTACACCATGGGCCCGACCAATGTCCAGCCCGTGACCCGGTACTTTCACCAGCAGGATAAAATGCGGGTGGGCTCCAGCCGGTACTATATCCCGGCCATCCTGGGCTCCAAGATCGGCTACACCAACATTGCCCGGTACAGCTATGTCTGCCTGGCGGAGCAGAACGGCGTGCGGCTGATCTGCGTGACCATGCAGAGCCAGATCAAGACCGACAAATACAATGATGTCCGCACCCTGCTGGACGATGCCTTTGCCCGCTACACCGGCTACACCGAGATCCCTGCCCAGGGCGTGACCGGGGAGCTGGAAGTGGCGGGCGGCGGCAGCACGCTGGGCACGGTGACGGTTTCTGACCCGGGCGTGAAGCTGCTGCTGGCCGACGGCCTGACCGCAGCGGATGTGTCGGTCACGCTGGAACTGCCCGAACGATACCTCTTGGGGGTTGACCCGGCGGTGTATGCGGTGTATACCATTCATGGGCGGGACGTGCAGGAAACGGCCAGCGTCCGGGTGCCTGCCGCTGTGACCGGGCTGGAGGAGCTGCTGGCCAAGAGCGCCAACGCCACCCTGCCCGCCTCCCGGGATGTGGGGCCGAAGAGGATCGCAGGCGGCCTGCTGGCCATCTCGGTCGGTGCCACTGTGCTGGCCGCCCTTGCGGCGTTCGGCGTGGTGCGGCTGAGAATAAAATGGAAGAAAGGTAAATCAAGAAGTAAGCACTGACCCGTTTCGCCAGAGGCTCCCCTACCAGGGGAGGCCTTGGCAGGAAGGGACAGTTTGATCTATCGCGCAAAAGCCCGCAAGGACTTTTCCATATACTACAAACAGACAAAATTTTCTGAAAGAAAACAGAGAGGAAAAAGAAATATGGGCAAGTTTACGTTTACTGAGACCGAGATCCCTGGTGTTGTGGTCATTGAGCCGCAGGTGTTCGGTGATGACCGCGGTTATTTCATGGAGACCTACCAGAAGGATCAGTTTGCTGCCGCCGGCATCGACAAGGAGTTCGTGCAGGACAACCAGAGCCGCTCCACCCGCGGCGTGCTGCGCGGCCTGCATTTCCAGAAGAATCACACCCAGGGCAAGCTGGTGCGTGTGACCAAGGGCGAGGTCTATGATGTTGCCGTGGACTGCCGCCCCCGCAGCGCCACCTTTGGCAAGTGGGTGGGCGTGACCCTGAGCGAGGAGAACAAGAAGATGTTCTATATCCCCGAGGGCTTTGCCCACGGCTTCCTGGTGCTGAGCGATGTGGCCGAGTTCTGCTACAAGTGCACCGATGTCTATGACCCCACCAGCGAGGGCGGCATCCCCTACGATGACCCCACCGTGAACGTGCAGTGGCCCGACTGCGGCTGTGAGCACAAGACCAGCGCAAAGGACAAGCTGCATGAGCCCTTTGCAGCCCAGAAGTTTGAATTCTTTGAAAAGTGGTGATAGCCCGTGGCGAAACTGAAAGGAATGTTCAACGGCTTCTGGCGCTACCGCTATCTGCTGTGGAATCTGGTCAGCCGTGATTTCAAGCTGAAATACCGCCGCAGCGTGCTGGGTGTACTGTGGAGCGTGCTGAACCCCCTGCTGATGTGCCTGGTCTACTGGGCGGTGTTCAGCAGCCTGATGGATATGCGGGGCAGCGGCATCGACAACTTCCCGGTGTTCCTGATGTGCGGTCAGCTGCTCTTCAACTTCTTCAACGAAGCCACCTCCTCCAGCATGAGCAGCGTGCTCAGCGCCGCCCCCCTGCTGAAAAAGGTGTATATCCCCAAGTATATCTTCCCGCTGGAAAAGTGCTGCTTTGCCATGGTGAACTGCGTGTTCAGCTTTGTGGCCCTGCTGCTGGTGATGATCTTTACCGGCGCGCCCTTCCACCTGACCCTTCTGGAAGCGCTCTACCCGCTCATCACCCTCTTCTTCTTCAGCCTGGGGGTGGGCCTGTTCCTGGCGGCGGCAACGGTGTTCTTCCGGGACATCATGCACATCTGGAGCGTGTTCATCACGGCGCTGCTCTACTTCTCCGCCATCTTCTATGACCCCACCCAGATGACCTTTTCCATCGGCGGGTTCAACATGCAGCAGATCATCAAGCTGAACCCCATGTACTGGTATATCACCGGCTTCCGCCGCACCCTGATGTGGGGCATCCCGCTGGACCTCAACATGTTTGCGGTCTGCGGCATCTGCGCAGTGGTCTCCATGTGGGTGGGCGTGCACATGTTCCGCAAAACGCAGGATCGTTTTGTGCTGCATATTTAAGGAGGGGAGAAGAATGGAACCGATCATCAAAGTGGACAACGTGTCCATGTGCTTCAACCTCTCCACCGAAAAGCACGAGAGCCTGAAGGAATATCTGCTGGCCATGGTGCAGGGCCGCCTGCAGTACGACGAGTTTTACGCCCTGAAGGACGTGAGCCTGGACATCATGCCCGGCGATTTTTACGGTCTGGTGGGCCTGAACGGCTCGGGCAAATCCACCCTGCTCAAGACCATTGCGGGCGTGTACAAGCCCACCAAGGGCAAGGTCACCGTCAACGGTACCATCGCCCCGCTCATCGAGCTGGGTGCGGGCTTTGATATGGACCTGACCGCCCGGGAGAACATCTACCTCAACGGCACGGTGCTGGGGTTCTCGCCCAAGTATCTGGACGAGAAGTTCGACGAGATCGTGGAGTTCAGCGAGCTGCAGAACTTTCTGGATGTGCCGCTGAAAAACTACTCCTCCGGCATGGTGGCCCGCATCGGCTTTGCCATTGCCACCATCACCAAGCCCGATATCCTGATCGCGGATGAGGTGCTCTCGGTGGGCGACTTCCTGTTCCAGCAGAAATGCGAAAAGCGGATGAAGGAGCTGATGGCAGGCGGCACCACCGTCATTCTGGTCTCTCACTCCATCGAGCAGATCGAGCGGATGTGCAGCAAGGTGGCATGGCTGAGCCACGGCCACCTGAAAATGAACGGCGATACCGAGACAGTCTGCGCGGCCTACAAGGCCACCCAGCGCGGCGAGGCCTGAGCCATGAATGTGCGATTGAAACGTGCCAGAGAGCTGGCAGGCTATGCGGTCCAGCTGACAAAGGACGAGGGTCTGGGCACCATGCTGGCCCGGGGCGCGGGCTTTGTCAGGCGGCGGTGCTTTGGCAAAAAGGCCCGCTACCTGCCCGCCAAAAAGGTGCTGGAAGCCCAGAGAGCCGAAATGGCAGGAAAAAATTTTGAAAACTGCCAACTTTCGACGATTTCCGTGTTGACACCGTTGTATAATACTCCTGAGGTGTTTCTGCGGCAGTTTCTGGATTCCTTCGTGAACCAGACCGCCCCCAATGGTGAGCTCTGCCTGGCGGATGCCTCCGATGCCGCCCACAGCAGTGTGGGGGATATCGTAAGGGAATATCAGGTAAAATATCAACACATCGTATACAAAAAGATCGAAAACCAGGGCATTGCGGCCAACACCAACGCCGCCGCTGAACTGGCATCGGGGGAGTATCTGGCGCTGGCCGACCACGATGACATCCTTGCGCCCCACGCCATGTACACCATGGGTCAGGCGATCCGGCAGCTGCGTGAGGCAGGGGAGCCGGACGGCTTCCTGTACAGCGACGAGGCCCTCTTCACCAAAAAGATCGAAAAGCCGCTGGTGGCCCACTTCAAGCCCGATTACGCCCCGGATTACCTGCTCTGCTGCAACTACATCTGCCATCTGGCCGTGTTCCGGCGGGAGCTGTTCGAGCAGGTAGGCGGGGAACGCCCCGAATGTGATGGCAGTCAGGATCACGACCTTTTCCTCCGGCTCATTGAGCAGGTGGGCGGCGCGGCCCATGTGCCGCAGGTGCTCTACTATTGGCGGGTGCACGAAGGCTCGACCTCCGGCGGCACTGATGCCAAGCCATACGTTGCCAAAGCGGCAAAAAAGGCGCTGGCCGACCATCTGGAGCGCACCGGCCGTACCGGTACCATAGAGGATGGCCTGTACCCCAGCACCTATCGGGTCAGGTGGGACATTGTGGGGGAGCCGAAGGTGAGCATCCTCATCCCCAACAAGGATCACACCGAGGATCTGGAAAAGTGCCTGCAGAGCATCTGGAAAAAGACCACCTGGGATCGGTTCGAGGTCATCGTCATTGAGAACAACTCCACAGACCCGGCCACCTTTGCCTATTACGAGAAGGCCCGGCAGCGGTACGATGGCCTGAAGGTGGTCACCTACCCGGGCAAGGGCTTCAACTTCTCGGCCATCAACAACTTTGGCCGGAAAGCGGCAGAGGGCGACTACCTGCTGCTGCTCAACAACGATGTGGAAGTGGTAAACGGCGACTGGCTCACGGAGCTGCTCCGGCAGTGTGCCCACCCCGGCGGTGCGGCGATCTGCGGTGCCATGCTCTGGTACCCGGATGAGACCATCCAGCACGCCGGGATCGTGACCGGTCTGGGCGGCTACGCGGGCCACAGCCACAAGTATAAGAAGAAGGGCGGCAGCGGCTATCTGTTCCGCACCTCTACCGTGCAGGACTTCTCCGGTGTGACCGGTGCCTGCCTGCTGGTAAAGACCGCCGTCTATGACGAGATGCACGGGCTGGACGAGCAGTTTGCCGTGGCCTTCAACGATGTGGACTTCTGCCTGCGGGTGCGGGATGCGGGCTACCGCATTGCCTGGACCCCCTACGCCGAGCTCATCCACTATGAGAGCAAGAGCCGGGGCGGGGATGAAAAAGACCCCGTCAAGGCGGCCCGCTTTGCGGCGGAACAGCAGCGGCTCTACACCATCCACGGCAAGGAAAACATTCTGGATGACCCCTACTACAACCCCAACCTGACCCGTGACCGGGAGGATTTTTCGGAGAGCGACGATCTGCGCAGGTTGAAAGAGGGCAGGGTAACGGTAAGATTCCGGGGAGGTACCCTCCAATGAACATCAAGGGACACTTTGAGACCATCACCCGGCATAAACTGCTGGTGATGAAGTATTGCTTTGAATGCGGCCTTTATCAGCAGGGCCTGACCCATGACCTGAGCAAGTACAGCCCCACCGAGTTCATCCCGGGCTGCATCTACTATCAGGGCGACCACAGCCCCAACGAGGCAGAGCGCGCCGCCCGGGGCTATTCCTCGGCATGGCTCCACCATAAGGGCCGCAACAAGCACCATCTGGAATACTGGATCGACTACACAACCAACAAATCCGGCCTGGGCGGCATGAAAATGCCCCTGCGCTATGTCTGCGAGATGGTCTGCGACCGCGTGGCGGCCAGTCAGATCTATCTGGGCGACAAGTACACCGACGCATCCCCGTGGCAGTATTATGAAAAGAGCAAGGATCACTATCTGCTCCATCCCGAAACAAGGGCACTGCTGGAAAAGCTGCTGCTGATGGTCCGGGATCTGGGGCAGGAGCGCACCTTTGCCTACATAAGATTCCTGCTCGGGTGTGAAGATAACGATTAAATAAAATCAAGGAGGCATTGCAATGAAGCGTTTCAAAAAAGTTCTGGCACTTGTTCTGGCCGGTGTTCTGGCACTGGCAATGCTGACCGCCTGCGACGGTGGCACCACCGACCCGGATAGCATAATGCCGGAGGACGGTACTCCCGAAGTGGTGATGACCGTGAATAACATGGCTGCCAATAAGGGTCTGGGCCAGGTTGAGTACAGTGCAAAGTACAGCGCAGTGACGAAGGCTCTGCTGGAGAACTGGCTGGAGTATACCAATAACAAGATCAATAACACGACCTACTGGGAAAATTACCGTAAGATCACTGCTGAACTGGGCAGTGTGAAGATTGTGGTTGGCATGACCAAAGATTACCGTCCCATCACCAGTGATTATAACCCCGCTTCCAAGACCAGCTTCAAGTATGATTCGCTGTTCAAAGATACCAGTGCATTCAACTTAGCAGAAAAGATCGGCGTTGCATACGTTCCCACTTCTAACGGCACTGTCTATCAGGCGGTCTGCCTGTTCGACGTGAACTGAGCGTTCCCCGATACAGAGGAAAAAACCATAAAGCATAAAGATCCCCCGGAGGGCGGCGCGGGCCGCTTTCCGGGGGATCTTGTCTGTCAGAGAAACTGCTTACTGCTCGTTCTCGTAGATCTTAATATAGTGGGGGGCGTTTCTGTCCTGCACAAAGAGAAGCGTGCAGGTGAGTGCGGCGGCTAAGAACGTGAAGATGGCAAGCAGAGCTTTGAGAACTTTCATGGTATCCGATCCTCCTTGGCGGGCATAGCCCGGTCGTTCAAATGCGGAGCAGGGGACGTTCCGCAGGGTCATTAGCAACAGTATACCATAATCCCAGTAGAAAGGCAAACGGTAGTAAAGTTGCGTGAAGTTGGTGGTTGTTAATAAAAAAACAATTGGTTAGATACGACTAATCGTTAAAAATGGCAAAGAAAATTGAGGAAATTGCATCATTTTGGTGCTGTTGTCGTTGAACTTCCGGCTGTAAAATGATACAATAACTGTGTTAAGCAGCTGCTGTCCCTGCCGCAGTGCGCCCGCATGAGGGCAGGGGTGGCAATTCAAGCAGAATGGGGGATTTATTCCATGTTGAACAAGCTGAAACGTGCGGCGCTTGGCGCGCATACGCCGCATGACAAGGCAACCGCTGCAAGCAAACCAGTTCCGATGCCTCTGCCCGCGCAGGTACGCATCCTGATGAGCCAGCACATCGGCGCTCCGGCGAAAGCCCTGGTCAAAAAGGGCGACGAAGTGTTTGTTGGCACCAAGATCGGTGAAGCAGGCGGTTTTGTCTCTGCAAATATCCATTCCAGTGTTTCTGGTACCGTGGCCGCTGTGGAACCCTTCCGTCTCTCCAATGGCCGGATGTGCGACTCTGTGGTCATCAAGACCGATGGCAAGCAGACCGTGGACCCTGCCGTGAAGGCACCCGAGGTCACCGACAAGGCCAGCTTCCTGGCAGCCGTGCGTGAGTGCGGCCTGGTGGGTCTGGGCGGCGCAGGCTTCCCGACCGATGTCAAGCTGCAGCCCAAGCAGACCGTGGACACCCTGCTCATCAACGCTTCCGAGTGTGAAGTCTGGCTGACCAGCGACACGCAGGAGATGCTGAACTGCAGCGATGATATCGTCCGCGGTATCGAGGCCGTGCTGAAGTACACCGGCATCCCGAAGTGCATCATCGGCATTGAGAACAACAAGCCCGAGTGCATCGAGCTGTTGAACCAGAAGACCAAAGACAAGCCCGCCATCGAGGTCAAGGCACTGCCCAGTGTTTACGGCACCGGCGCGGAGCTGATCCTGATCGAGAAGTGCCTGGGCCGCGAGGTGCCGCACGGCGGTCTGCCCGCAGATGCAGGTGCCATCGTGATGAACGTGACCTCTGTTTCTACCCTGGGCAAGTACCTGGCTACCGGTATGCCGGTGGTCAGCCGCTGCATCACCGTGGACGGCGATGCCTGCGCAAAGCCCCAGAACCTGATCGTTCCCGTGGGCACTGCCTACGAGGATGTTCTGAACGCTGCCGGCATCAAGGGCGGCGTGGAGCTGGGCAAGGTGGTTGCCGGCGGTGCCATGATGGGCCCCGCTGTGGAGAACCTGAGCTACCCCACCACCAAGACCACTTCCGGCCTGATCATGCTCAGCGCCGCTGCTGCAGAGCCCCCGCAGGTCAACCCCTGCATCCGCTGCGGCCGCTGCGTGGAGTACTGCCCCATGGGTCTGGAGCCCGTGGAGGTCAACCAGGCTTACGCTGCCCGCGACGTTCAGGAGCTGGGCAAGCTGCACGTTGATTACTGCTTCAACTGCGGCTCCTGCACCTTTGTCTGCCCGGCAAAGCGCCCCTGCACCCAGATGATGGGCCTGGCAAAGGCGTTCTACCTTGGTGAAATCAAAAAAGGAGGCAATAAGTAATGGATACGAAGCTTATTGTTTCGGCCTCCCCGCACCTGCGCAGTGAGGAAACGACCCAGAGCCTGATGGCCAACGTGATCGTTGCCCTGTGCCCCTGTGTGGTGGCCTCTGCAATCATCTTTGGTGCGCGTGCCCTGCTGGTCACTGCAGTGTCCGTTGTGGCATGTGTGGTCTTTGAGTGGCTGTACTGCAAGCTGCTGAAGAAGGCAAACCCCATCAGCGACCTGTCCGCTGTGGTCACCGGCATCATTCTGGCCATGAACGTGCCCGTGGGCATGCCCATCGGCCAGCTCATCATCGGCGACCTGGTTGCCATCATCGTGGTCAAGCAGCTGTTCGGCGGCATTGGCATGAACTTTGCAAACCCTGCACTGGTCGGCCGTATCGTGCTGTTCATCAGCTTTGCCGGTTCCATGAACAATTGGGTGTTCCCCGATGCAGCGGTTGACCAGCTGTCCAGCGCTACCCCGCTGGCTGTGGCTGACACCAGCAAGCTGAGCCTGCTGGACCTGTTCATGGGTGTGCACGGCGGTGTTCTGGGCGAGACCTGCGCTCTGGCCATCCTGCTGGGCCTGATTTATCTGGTGGCCACCAAGACCATCAGCATCGCCATCCCCGCTTCTTACATCGGCAGCATGTTTATCTTCTACCTGATCTCCACCGGCAGCCTGCACGGCGCACTGGTCGGCATCCTGTCCGGCGGCCTGATGTTCGGTGCTGTGTTCATGGCAACGGACTATGTTACCAGCCCCTTTACCCTGAAGGGCAAGCTGATCTACGGCCTGTGCTTGGGCATCGTCACCTTCGCCATCCGTCAGTGGGGCAGCTACGCCGAGGGCGTTTCCTTCGCGCTGCTGTTTATGAACCTGTGGGTCCCCTTTATCAACGATTGGACCCGTCAGACTCCTTACGGCTATGTTAAGCCTGCAAAGAAAGCAAAGGAGGGTGCTGGCAAATGAATAAGAATTCTTCCTGGGAGACCAGTGTAAAGCCTGTTGTTGTGCTGAGCGTGATCGCACTGATCGTCAGCCTGCTGCTGGCCATGGTCAACTCCTTTACGGCTCCCATCATTGAAGAAAACCAGAAGGCCGCAACGCTGGCTGCCTATGTGGACGTGATGCCCACCGTTTCCAGCGCCTCCGATCTGGAGGAAGTGACCGACTACACCACCGAGAACATCACCGGTGCTGTAAAGGCCACCGACGGCTCCCTGGCCATCAAGGCTGAGGAAAAGGGCTTTGACGGCGGCATCCTGTCCGTCATCATCGGCTTCGACACCAACGGCACTGTCACCGGCATCTGGGTGGACGCTTCTACCCAGACCAAGGGCATCGGCAGCAACGTTGCCACCGACAGCTTCCTTGCTCAGTTCGATGGCATGGATGGCACCCAGAACATCACCCTGGGCCAGGGCTACGACGCATACAGCGGCGCAACCATTTCCTCTAAGGCTCTGTTTGCCGCCATCAACGATTGCATCAACTGCTACAACGAGTTGGCATAAAGGAGGTTGGTAAGAAATGGCAAGCGAAAACAAGTCCAAGGTAAGCATCCTTACCAACGGCATCATCAAAGAAAACCCCGTTCTGCGTCTGGTTCTGGGCACCTGCTCCTGCCTGGCTGTTACCACGGCAGTTTCCAGCGCGCTGGGCATGGGCGCAGCCTTCACCTTCGTGCTGGTGTGCTCCAACATCCTGATCTCGCTGCTGCGCAACGTGATCCCCGCGAAAGTCCACCTGCCCTGCTACATCGTCATCATTGCAGGCTTCGTGACCATCGTTCAGATGGTGATGCACGCCTACATGGACAGCCTGTACACCGCACTGGGCGTGTTCCTGCCCCTGATCGTTGTCAATTGCATCATTCTGGGCCGTGCCGAGATGTTTGCCTGCAAGAACAATGTGGTGGATTCCGCACTGGACGGCATCGGCATGGGCATCGGCTACACCCTCACCGTGGTGCTGATGGCCTCTATCCGTGAGATTCTGGGCAGCGGCACCTGGCTGGGCTTCCAGGTCCTGCCCGAGAGCATGGCCAAGATGAGCATTATGACCCAGGCTCCCGGCGCATTCTTCTGCTACGGCGTGCTGATGGCCGGCTGCGTCTGGCTGGAAGGCAAGCTGGATGCCCGCATCGAGCGCAAGAGCTGCTGCGACCTCGACAACCTGAAGAAGGAGGCAGAATAAGATGTTAGTCAAACTTGCTGCGATCTTCTTCAGCATGATCCTGGTGAACAACTACGTGCTGGTGAAGTTCTACGGTATCTGCCCGTTCCTGGGCGTTTCCAAGAAGCTGGATTCCTCCATTGGTATGTCCGGCGCTGTTATCTTTGTTATGCTGGTGGCAACGGCTGTCACCTTCCCCATCCAGATCTTCATTTTGAACCCCGCTGACCTGGGCTACCTGCAGACCATCGTGTTCATCCTGGTCATTGCAGTGCTGGTGCAGTTCATCGAGATCTTCCTGAAGAAGTATGTTGTTGCACTGTACAATTCTCTGGGCGTTTACCTGCCCCTGATCACCACCAACTGCTGCGTGCTGGCCGTGACCATTCTGGTCGTGGACGACTACGGCGCGGACGTTGCTACCCTTGGCTTTGCCGCTGCCTACATTGAGGCTCTGGTCTGTGCCGTGGGTGCAGGTGTCGGCTTTATGCTGGCCATGGTCATGTTCAGCGGCGTGCGCAAGCGTGTGGAAGCCTGCGATCCCCCGGCACCCTTCAAGGGCCTGCCCATCACCCTGATCGCAGCAGCCATCACCAGCCTGTCCTTTATGGGCTTCGGCGGCCTCGTCGAAAACCTGTTCAACGTGACGCTGTAAGGGAGGAACAGGATTATGAATATTGTATCTGCTGTGATCCTCTGTACCATCGTGGGCGCGATCGGTGCCGTTGTTCTGGTGCTGGCCGCAAAGTTCATGGCGGTTGAGGAAGACCCCCGTATTGAAGAAGTTTCTGCCTGCCTGGCCGGTGCAAACTGCGGCGGCTGCGGCTACGCCGGCTGTGCCGACTACGCAAAGGCCGTTGTTATGGACGGCGTTCCCTGCGACAAGTGCGCCCCCGGCGGCCCCAAGGCTGCTGCCGCCATTGCCAAGATCATGGGCGGTGAGGCAAGCGCTGTGGAGAAGAAGGCTGTGGTTCAGTGCCAGGGCAACTCCGAGCACTGCAAGCCCAGCTACGAGTACAAGGGCATCCAGACCTGTGCCGCTGCCGCGACCCTGTACGGCGGCCCCAAGACCTGTACCTTTGCCTGCATCGGCCTGGGCGACTGCACCAAGGTGTGTAAGTTCGATGCCATCCACATTGTGGACGGCGTGGCCAAGGTGGACAAGGACAAGTGCACCGGCTGTGGTGCCTGCGCTAATATCTGCCCCAAGCACGTCATTATGATCGACGCAGGCGGCCCCCGCAAGCCCGTGGTCATGTGCTCCAATCAGGATAAGGGTGCTGTGGCAAACAAGCTGTGCACCACCTCCTGCATTGCCTGCGGCATGTGCGAGCGCACCTGTAAGTTCGATGCCATCCACGTTGTGGACGGCGTGGCCCGCATCGACTACGACAAGTGCAAGGGCTGTGGCATGTGCGCCCAGAAGTGCCCCAAGCACATCATCCTCTTCCCGCTGAAGGACGATCCGAATCCCCCCAAGCCCGTGGTGAAGCAGGCTCCGAAGCCCGCTGCCGCTCCTGCCGCTCCGGCAGAGCCCGCCGCAAAGGCTGAGGAAGCAAAGGCTCCCGAAGCCCCCAAGGCTGAGTAAGCGGAACCCATTGTAATATGGTAAAGCGCCCCCATTGCTCCTTTGAGTGATGGGGGCGCTTTTTGGTGGGGGAACCCCCCAGTCACCTGCGGTGACAGCCCCCGCTAGTAGGGGGGCCCTTGGCATTTCGCAAAGCCTGACCTCTTTGCCAAGGCCGCCCCTACTAGGCAACAACGACGACCGCCGCCAGTGGCGGAAACAGGGAGGAGTTGTTGGGGCAGCGGCCAGCAGGACACGAGTGCTTTGCACGATGTGGACGCTGGGTGCCGCAACCCGGACAGGTGGCATCCCGAAGGGATGACGGTGGGGTTATTCCTCTCCCCCGAAAACTTTTTTCAAAAAATTTCGAAAAAAAGTGAAAGGAATCTGCGTTTCATGTATTATAGAGAGTGAAACTGCGAAGATACAACACAAAACTGCGCGATATATCAATGCGGCGGGCGTGCGGATAAGTCGGACTGTTCTACTCCCCACAATGATATTGCGACGGTTCATAACGTGCTGTATATCGCAGAATATTTTGTCTGAGAAGGGGAAGGGAAAATAAAATTTCACTATTGAAAATACTGGATATACATGCTATAATTACAATAATGATGTGTCTGGTAAAAATAACCTGCCAAGGGAAAGAAAACCGACAAAAGTTGGATATCTTTTCCTCCGGTTTTGCCAAAAATACTATGATGCAGGGAGGGCTCCACTGTGCGGAAAAATCATCACGGAAAAAAAGATAGGCTGGTGAAGCGTGTTTTTGCGCTTTGTCTGGCGCTTGCGGTCATCTGCACCTGCCTTGTGCCGGTGTTTGCAACGGAGGGTCTGCTCGATCCTCAGGTTAATCAAGAGGCCTCCCGGCCCGTAGATGACGGCGAGGCATCCTATCCTGACGACGAATTTGCCGGTTTCGGCGAGGAGGAAGCCACCCGGCCTGTAGACGGCGGTGAAGCTGCCGGTTTCGGCGGGGACGAAGTTGCCACCCGGCCTGTAGAGGGCGGCGAGGACAACCTCGAAGGCGGCCCCAGCGTTAAGGAAACGGAGTGGGGCACCGTCATTGAGTACGGCCCCAGCACCAGCACCGACCCCAGCTCCAGCACCGAGACCCAGTGGTCCGGCGAGGACGACGTGGTGGAAAAGCCTGATGACAAAGTGGTCGTTTCCGGCGACGAGATCAAAAAGCTGCAGGACATGGTGGTTTACCGCTTCTGGCTGAAGGAGCTGAACGCCAACGACCTGCAGGACATTACCGCTCAGGCACAGATCAACAATATGACGGAGAGCGAGTATCTGGCCCGGAACGGTGAGGTTCTGTGGAACCTGTACTTTATTCAGGCTGTGCCCCGGGCAGAGACCATTGCGGATTACAGCAGCTACATCGAGAACCCCTCCTCCAACCGGGACCCCAAGGGCGAACTGCGGCAGTTTGACTACTGGTACACGCTGGACGAGTTTGGCAACCGGGTGCGCCTGAACCTCACCGACCCCACCAGCAACATTCTGGACGACAAGACCACCACCGTGAACGTCTACGCCGCATGGAAGGACGGTACCGTGGGCTCCGATGAGGAAGAGGACGTGGATCACGAGGATCTGGTGGACAAGAACCCCGTGCCTGTGGATCTGGAAACCAAGGCCTCTGCTTCCTACGTGGACGAGGACGGCAACACGAAGAGCGTCAATCTGCCGGTAGAAGTGAAAAACCTGCCCTCTGCCACTCACAGACTCAGCGTTACCCACATGGGTGATAATTCCATGACGGAGTTCTGCAATACCTACGTGAATGAGCTTCAGGGGATGCAGCCCCTTCTGGGCCTGAAGATCACGCCCGAAGATATCAACAGCGAGAAGGTGCAGCTGGCCAAGGGCCAGAAGGCCACCGTTACCGTTTCTGGTCTGGACAAACTGCCAGATATTGTGGCAATGGAAGAAGCGGGAGCGCTCACTGCCGATGCACTGAAGGTGCTCCACCAGAAAGACGACAATACCGTGGAAAAACTGGATGTTGTCAGCTATGAAAATGGCACCCTGACCTTCGAGACCTCCAGCTTCAGCCCCTTTGTGATTGCGCTGGAATATCCGGATCAGGGAAGTGAAGACTTCGATGATGACGGCATTGAGATCGTCAGCATTGAGATCGATGGCGTTGAGTACCCGAATGTGAATGATGGGATTGCTACGATCAGTAGCATCAGCGGCATTCAGGGTGATGCAAAGGTTCCAGTTGGCGCAACGATTACACTGCGGGGCAAAAACGGAAAAACAACATACAATCACACATGGAGACTTAATCCGGACAAGACTACCGGTAATGCGGTATTTATAAACAGTGACAATGAAGAAGTTAGTCAGATAAAAGGTATAGGAGATTCCTACAAAACAGTACGGATAAAGGTTACGCAAGAGGGTAAGGTGACGGTTGCTCACCGTTATGGTAAAGCTACTGGAAATGATGCGAAACCGGAAGGTAACGGCGATGAACTGGAGATTACAGTTGTGAAGAGCAATCAGAAACCTTCTCACGATCTTTATGTTTACACGCAGGTTTTGGGCTATTCGGGTGATTACTACGGCGAAAAAGTTGAAAATAAAGCGTGGAACGGCATGGCTGTTGGTACAATTTCGAATGTAGTTGATCCGAGTACATACAAGGAACGTACCCGAATTTATAACACAGCTGCCATTGATACGAAGCTTGGAACAGAAATTTTGGTTGATTCCGGACAGTTTCCTGTGATTCCGATTAAAAAGAATGGTTCTTACAAGGACTACTATTATGAGGTCGCTCCGAAAGATAGTAGTATGACTGATGAACAGAAGAAGAATTTTGGCGGCACATACACAATTAAATGGTACGAGGTGGTTGCAGTAGGCGGAGCTAACACTGGCAAAAACGGCAAGGACGGAGACTGGACGGATGAAACGGAATATAAAGACACATACACGAGTGGCGTATATAAATCTCCGGTTCCGTCGGTCAATGATAAAACAATGACGTACCATCTGGATGGTCTGATAGTACTCCATGATACAACGCACATCAACGTCAAGTTTATGGTTCAGGATGTGGGTAAAGATACCTTTGCTCTAGTGCGTGATTATGGCGGAGCATTTACTGTCCCAGAAGGGAGTACTTCGATTTCGCTGAGTAATATCGATCGTCCGGATGTTCCCCGCGCAGGTCAAACTGAAGCAGATTGCCCGGCAACAAAAGAAACAGCGGATGGAACCGTTTATAAATTTGAAGGATGGTATACGGATAAGAACTTTACATCTGAAAGCAAGTTCAATTTTACAGAGGATACCATTAGTGCAGATACAACCTTCTACGCAAAGTATGTGCCTGCTTCCGCAAACCTGACTGTTACCAAAACCGTTACCGGTAAACTTGGCGATACCAACAAAGCCTTTACCTTTACGATTACCAAAGATGGTAAACCAGTAAACAACATCACTGAGGATAATATCGAGGTTAGTGATGGTGCTCAATGGTTGAATGATGGTAATGGCAAGTTTACTCTGAAAGACGGTGCTACGATTACCTTCAAAAATTTGCCGAGTGGCGAGTACAAGGTTGTAGAGGACGATTATAAGGGCGAAAAGTACGAGACCAGCTATGTGGTTGGTTCCGGAACACCTGAGAATGGGCGAGAAGTAAGTGTGACGATTGGTACGGACGCTAAACAAATCGACTTCACCAACCATCGAACTCTCGAGCCTGATCTTGGTGTCCTCCTCGACACCCTGCCTTACATTGTCATCCTTGCTGTGGTGGCTGGCGGCGTGGCCCTGCTGATGCTGCGCAAGCACCGTAAGGAAGATGACTAAAGGGGGCTGACCGCATGGCGAAGAAGAAAGCGCCCCAGCGGCTCCCCGGTGCAGAGGAAAGCTGTATCAGCCCGGAGCAGGAAGCAATCATCCAGTGGTACAAAACGGTAAAGTTCCGTAAAAAGCTGCTGGGCGGCGTGGACGAAGCGGCAATGTGGAAGAAGCTGGAAGAGCTTTACGCCCTGTACGAAGCCGCCATCCGCGCCGAGCGCACAAGGTACAATGTGCTGCTGGAAACCTCTCCGTCAAAGCCTGACGGCTTTGCCACCTCCCCTGATAGGGCAACGACAACGACCGCCGCCAGTGGTGAACCCGGGAACGTAAACCTGGCTCCCACCAAAGTTGACAGTTTTGCCAAGGGCTCCCCTACTAGGGGAGCTGGCACGGCGACAGCCGTGACTGAGAGGTTTAATCCGGAATCTGACAGCTCTGACCCCCAAAAGGAGGCGCATTCCGATGCACCCGCTGGACAATGAAGCCCTGAAGCAGGGGGCAAAGGCGGTGCGCCGCCGCAGGCTGGACGCTGAGAACCGGCAGGATTTTATCAGCCTGCTGGGCCGCGTTGTGGTGATCCTGCTGTGCGCCTGGGTGCTGTTCACGCAGGTGTTCCTGCTCACGCAGGCCAAGGGCAGCAGCATGTTCCCCGCGGTAAAGGATGGCGACCTGCTCATCTGCTACCGCCTGCAAAAAACCTATGCAAAAAACGACGTTGTGGTCTACACCCAGGGCGGCAAGCTCCGGGTGGGCCGCATCCTTGGGCGCGAGGGCGACCTTGTGGCTCTGGACGACAGCGGCACCCTTGTGGTGAACGGCGCGGTGCAGAGCGGCGAGATCCTCTACCCCACCTACGCAAAAGACGCGCTGGAGTACCCCTACACGGTGCCGGAGGGCTGCTTTTTTGTGCTGGGCGATTACCGCACACAATCCGAGGACAGCCGGGACTTTGGCCCGGTTCCGCTGGAGGATGTGCAAGCAAAAGTAATTACACTACTGCGGCGACGCAGTTTGTAATACCACGGAAGCCGGAAGAAGCTGCCGGCATCCTGCCTGTGAACCGCAGAGTTTGGGCCGCGGCACAGGAGTACGAACTATTTCTTACTAGGGAGGAATAACAATGAAACTGAAGAAATTCTTCGCGGGCGTTCTGGCTGCCGCCATGATGCTCACCGTCGGCGCAACCGCAGCGTTTGCGACTGGGTCCACCATCACGCTTGATGGCAAAGAGTATTCTGATGCACAGACTGTTACTGTGAAAAAGGTCTATAAGCTGGAAGGCAATGGTAGCAATGCAAAAGAGACTTTTACTCTGGTGCAGGTTGGTAATGGTGTAGTCAAGAGCGGCGATGCAACTTCTGCACCGGAGCTGGGCACAATCACTGGTGCTACGTTTGAGGCAGGCACCGCAACAGCTGAGGGCGTTACTGGCAACATTACTATTGCCCTGCCTGAGTACACGAAAGTTGGCGTGTATGAGTACACTCTGAAGGAAGTTTCTACCAATAAGTTTGCTGGTGTTTCTTACTTTGAGGGTAGCATCAAACTGGTTGTGAGTGTTGTTAATGGCACTAATGGTCAGCTGCGCGTGGCTGCTGTCCATACTGAGGGTTATGATGCTCAGGGCAATTATCTGGGAGCCAAGAGCGATACCTTCACTAACACATACTCTGCAAATAGCATCGCCGTTACCAAAACTGTTGAGGGCAATCTGGGTGATAAGACCAAGGAATTTGGCTTTACCATTGACTTTGAAAAAGCTGATAACGAGAGTGCACCTACCGGTATCACTTATACCGTGGGTGATGAAACGAAGACGGTTAGCTTCGGTGCGGACGGCAATGCTCAGGTTAAGTTCACTCTGAAGAATGGCCAGACCCTGAATTTTGTAAATGTTCCCAAGAGTGTTAAGTATACTGTAACTGAGGACGACTACACGAATATGAATGATCCCACTAAGGGCTACACGACTACGGTTTCTGTGAATGGTGGCAATTCTACGACGAGCCTGACCTCTAATGCGCAGACTATGACGAAGGATGCAGCTACTGTTGCATTTACGAATACTAAGGGCGCTACCATCGACACCGGCGTTATCCTCGACAACGCTCCTTACATTGCACTGCTGGCCATCGTTGCCATTGGTGGTGTGGCCCTGATGCTGAATAAGCGCCGCCGCGACGAGGAGTAATTGCTCGCGTCCACGCCCTCTCCGTCAGTGCTCCGCACTGCCACCTCTCCCAAGGGGAGAGGCAAAAGTGGCCCGACCGATTGCAGCAGCTGACCGTGTAGATGCGTAGGCTCTCCCTCTGGGAGAGCTGGCGCGCAGCGCCTGAGAGGGCGTATCCATCCGAAAACCAATCAATTAGAATGCTTAACCGGAGGTGGGCTGTATCAACTGGCAGAGAAAAGCGTTGAGGGCAGCCGACTTTCTGGTGAGCACGGTGGTCGTGCTGTTCCTGGTGGTCGCCGGGGCGTATTCAGCCTATGCCCTGTGGGACAACTCGCAGGTGTACGCCGCCGCAGACAATGTTCAGGCAGAGCTTTTGCAGTTCAAGCCCAAGGCGGGCGCGGATAACGGCGCAAGCTTTGAGGAGCTGCTGGGCATCAACCCGGATGTCTGCGCGTGGGTCACACTGGACAACACCGCCATCGACTACCCTGTGGTACAGGGCGAGGACAACTTTACCTATGTGAACACCGATGTCTACGGTGATTTTTCGCTGGCAGGCAGCATCTTTCTGGATGTGAACTGCGACAAGAACTTCACCGACCCATACTCTCTGCTGTATGGTCACCACATGGAAGAGAGCAAGATGTTCGGTGATCTGGATCTCTACAAGGACGCAGAGTTCTTTGCAGAGAACACCACCGGTGAGCTGATCCTGCCCGACCGCACCTATGATCTTAAAACCTTTGCATGTCTGCTGGTCCCTTCGTCTGAGAGCGCGATCTTCCAGCCGCAGCGCTGGGACAGCGACCTGCAGGGGTTGTACACCTTTGCGCAGGAGAACGCCCTGAACCTGAACACCGAAACGCTGGCCGCCATGAAAGCGGCGGGCGATGACGCTCAGGTGCTGGCCCTGTCCACCTGTTCAACGGAGTTTACCGATGCACGCACCATTCTTCTGGCGTGGATGATCCCGTCCGCGTCGGATTCATAAAGGAGAGGATGAAATGAGGTTCCGTAAAATCGCGGCAGCACTCCTGACGCTTGCGTTGGGGTTCTGCCTGTGTCAGCCGGCGGCATTTGCGGCCACCGCGGCTGACCAGCATACACAGTTGCAGGAGCTTCCGGTTTCCATTCAGTCCACGGGGGAAACACCTCTCCCAAAGGAAACACTGACTGTGGAACTTGAGGCTGTGGACAATGCGCCCCTGCCCGAGGTGACCACTCTGGAGATCACCGACGGCGAGACCGGCAGCTTTGGCCCCATCAACTACACCAAGCCCGGCTATTACGTTTACACCGTGCGCCAGCGCGCCGGTGTCAACACCCGCGGCACCTACGATGAAACCGTGTACTATCTGCGCGTTTCCGTGGTGTGGGACAACGACAAGCTGGTGGCCCGGATGGCCGTGCACACACAGGCCGACCTGATGGACGAAAAGGTGAGCAGCATCACCTTCAACAACAGCTACAAGGCCATCGAGACCCCGTACTACCCGGACCCGTATGACCCTGATC
>NZ_JAFREK010000036.1:25011-28701 GCF_017377535.1 Faecalibacterium sp. Marseille-Q4137 | reverse complement strand
GAGCACCTGACTGTTAATCAGGGTGTCGCCTGTTCGAGTCAGGCAAGAGGCGCCATTAAGCGGCGAGGGCAACTTCGCCGCTTGTTTTTTAACCGGGTGTTGTAACCAATCTGAGACTTTTTTCACAAAATCTTCAAAATTAATGGTTTCTTAAAAAATGTCCTCTTGAAGATGCTGTCAGATTGTGGTATACTACACCCAAACCTTGGAACAGTTTTTAAACGTTCTGTGGTGATTGACTCAGATCAAAGGGTAGGCGCTCCCTTCTTTTGATAGCAGCGGACTTCTGCTTTGCCCTGGTTCTCCGCAGGGCAGGGCAAAGCAGAAGGCTATGCGCTGTTAAACCGGAGTGCAAAAAGAAAACCTTTTTCATTTGTCAGACCTACGGTCAAAACAACAGCAAACTGGGGCTTGTGCAAACAGACCGGGTGTGCTAGAATAAAAGCCGTAGTTTTGAAATAGACACAGTACATTGAAAAAGAGATCGTTTGCTTTTGGTTGTCGGTCTCTTGTAAAGGAAACATCGTATGCGTTATACCTATGTGCGGCAGCACGATTCTACGGACTGCGCGGCCGCTT
This sequence comes from Faecalibacterium sp. Marseille-Q4137, assembly GCF_017377535.1. Classification (NCBI taxonomy): domain Bacteria; kingdom Bacillati; phylum Bacillota; class Clostridia; order Eubacteriales; family Oscillospiraceae; genus Faecalibacterium; species Faecalibacterium sp. Marseille-Q4137. Next base: position 28,122 of record NZ_JAFREK010000036.1, on the reverse strand, counting down.
CGCTCGCAATGGTGTGCCTCCATTACAAAAAGGAAATCACCATCACCCGCCTGCGGGATATGATGGGAACCGACATGAAAGGCACGAACCTCGTTGGCCTGCAGAAAGCAGCCAATGAGCTGGGCTTCAGCACGGCGGCTGTCCGTGTTGACCGCGAAAACTTTTTAAGCGATTTCACACTGCCCGCAATTGCGCAGGTCATTACCGACCAAGGCCTGACCCACTTTGTGGTCATCTTCAAAAAGACGACCATCAAGGATGACGATGCCCGCCGCAAGCATGTGGTGCAGGAAGAAGAACGCAAGGCTGATGCAAGCAAAAAGTACAAATGCAAGGATTACGTCGTCATCGGCGACCCTGCAAATGAACTGAAAAAGATCAGTCTGGATGAGTTCTATAAAAACTTCACCGGCGTGCTGCTGCTGCTGAACCCCACAGCGGAGTTCAAGGGTGGCACCGGCAAGCATAAGGTGGAGGGCAAAGAGGAAGCCAAGGCAGCCCGCAACAACATGTTGAAGCGGTACATGGATCTGCTGCTTCCCCAGAAAAAGCTGTTTGCTTACGCTATTCTCAGTTCAGTGATCCTGACACTGATCGGCATCGTGTCCACCGTTTTCAACAAGGCGATCATGGACGAGGTGCTGCCTTATGGGCTGAAAAGTCTGCTCATATCGCTCATTGTCGTGTTCAGTGTGGTCAACCTGACCAGCACGCTGCTCTCGACTGTGAGACAGTGGATCCTGATCTTCCTTTCCATTAAAATCGATATCCCGTTGATGCTGGGCTACTTCGAGCATGTGTATAAACTGCCGATGAAGTTCTTTGCATCCCGTAAGACCGGCGAGATCACCACCCGCTATTCCGATGCAGGCACCATCAAATCGGTGCTGACCAGCATTGCGATGAGCGTGGTCATGGACATTGTGATGGCCGTGGGTACAGGCTTTGTCCTGTTCCGGATGAACTCCTCGCTGTTCTCCATTACCCTGTTTACCACCGTTCTGAGCCTGTTGCTCGTCATCATCTTCAAGCAGCCCTACAAGCGGATCAATGAAGAGACGATGGTGCAGTCGGCCATTCTGAACAGCCAGATGATCGAGAGCCTGCGCGGCATCGAGACCATCAAGTGCAACGCCTGCGAAGAGCGTGAGTTGGAAGCCCTTGAGCGTGAATACATCAAGAGCCTGAAGATCAGCCTGCGTTCCAGCAAGATCAGCACCAGCCAGAGCTTGATCTCCAGCGTGATCATGACCGTGTTGAACATGGTCACCACCTATGTGGGCATCACGCAGGTGCTGAATGGCCAGCTGACGCTGGGCGGCTACATGGCGTTCAGCACCCTTTCGGGCTACTTTACTTCTCCGGTGAGTGAGCTCATTGGTATGCAGATGTCCATTCAGGAGGCTTCCATCTCCATGAAGCGCCTGACGGAGATCATGGATTATGAATCCGAGCAGGACGATACCAGAGAGTACACCGAGATGGAGAGCATGGAGGGCGACATTGAGTTCAAGGATGTCACCTTCCGGTATGGCAACCGCACCCCGGCACTGGACCACATCTCCTTCACCATCCCGCAGGGGAAAAAGGTGGCGCTGGTTGGTTCCTCGGGTTCCGGCAAGTCTACCATCACCAAGCTCCTGCTCAAGTATTACGAGCCGGAGAGCGGCACCATCAGCGTGAATGGCGTTGATCTGGACGAGTACAGCAATGCATCCGTCCGCCGTTGCATTTCTTATGTCCCGCAGAACGTTGAGCTGTTCAGCAAAACGATCTTCGAGAATATCCGCATCTCCCGCCCCGAGGCGACCCTCGATCAGGTACGGGAGGCGGCCAAGAAGGCCGATGCACACGAGTTCATCCGCAAGCTGCCGCTGCAGTACAACACTTATCTGGAGGAAGCCGGCAACGGCCTGTCCGGTGGTGAGAAGCAGCGCATTGCACTGGCCCGTGCGTTCCTGAAGGATTCGAGCCTTTACATCTTTGATGAATCGACCTCCAGCTTGGACTTTGGTACAGAGAATACCATCTTTGATATGATCTATAACCAGCTGGCTGACCGTTCGATGCTGATCGTGGCACACCGCCTTTCCACCATCCGAGACTGTGATCTGATCCTGGTCATGGATCACGGCCAGATCGTGGAGCGCGGCACCCATGACGAGCTGCTGGCAAAGCAGGGCAAGTATTACGAGCTCTGGAACCTGCAGCAGGGCATCTTCCGCCGCAAGAAGGAAGAGCCTGCACCCGTTGCCTCTGCGGCAGTCGTTGAAGAAGACGACGATGGCGAGGCAATGACCTACTAAGTTGCAGCCGAGTGCGCACTCGGTTACATAAATGATCTTTGGATGGATGCGCAGCCGGAAAAAGATCGCTAAAATAAGTTTTTTCATTCATTTGAAGGGAGTAATTCATTATGATGATGCCTGCAAACTACTCTGTTATCGCAGAGAACGAAATGACCTACGTCAACGGTGGCGCTAACTTCATCGACGCTATCGGCGCTGTTACCGCTCCTATCTGGACTCTGGACAACGTTAAGACCTTCAACACCAACATCGTGACTCTGGTTGGCAACACCTTCCTGCAGTCCACCATTGACCGCACCATCGGTGTCCTGTTCAGCGGCAACACCACCTGGAAGGAAGTCGGCAACATCGGCAAGAACCTGTTCGGCACCAATGTTAAGGGCAACCCGATCGAGAAGAACAACTTTGGTGACTATGCTATGAACGCTCTGGGCATTGCTGCTGCTGTCTACAACCTGGGCGTGGCTCCCACCAAGAACACCGTCAAAGAGACCGAAGTTAAGTTCACGGTCTAATCAGATCTGATCTGAAATTATGAAGCGTTGAGGAAACTGCACCGCCCTACTTGTTAGCGCGGGGCAGACAACAATGCCTCGTTATGGTGTGCCAGGAGGCGTGTGCCTCCTGGCACACCTTATTTTTATGTTGCTTATCGCGTTGCGGTAGGCAATTGTGTGTGGTAGAAGATTATGTTTATCCTTACAGGAATGCTCTTTACATAGTGACACTTTATCGCTGTGTGAGTGGCTTACCGTGAGCATCCTCACCCTCTCAGGCGCTTTGCGCCAGCTCTCCCGAAGGG
>NZ_JAFREK010000036.1:0-24911 GCF_017377535.1 Faecalibacterium sp. Marseille-Q4137 | reverse complement strand
AGGTGGCAGCGCGTGTGCGCTGACGGAGAGGGTGAGCCCGGTAGAGGTATAAGCTATAGTGACACTTTATCGCTGTGTGAGTGACTTACCGTGAGCATCCTCACCCTCTCAGGCGCTTTGCGCCAGCTCTCCCGAAGGGAGAGCCCTTGGCATAGCGCAGTGTACGGCGGGTTTCCCTTTGCGTAGTGTGAACGCAGACTTGCCCACAGTGCAGGGAGTGAATCATTCTGTCAAAACCTCCCACTTTGGGGGAGGTGGCAGCGCGTGTGCGCTGACGGAGAGGGTGAGCCCGGTAGAGGTATAAGCTGATGAAAAAGACGACAGTTGTCAAGAATAACGACATGCTGGATGTAGCCCGAAGACTTCGGAGGGAAATGACACCACAGGAGCAACGGCTTTGGTATGTTTTCTTGCGGAAATATCCGGTAAAATTCTACAAACAGCGGATCATTGAATCGTTTATTGTGGATTTTTATTGCGCGGATGCAAGATTGGTTATTGAACTTGACGGCTCACAGCATTATACTGAACAGGGGAAAGCTTACGATGAGGAACGAAGTGCTATCCTGCATGGCTATGGCTTGAAAGTTTTACGGTTCTCTAATCGGGATGTTAACAATCATTTTGATGCTGTATGCGAGACCATTGATAGGGAAGTACAAATTCGGATATAAAAGCAGCTGTGACCCTTTTTGTCAAGAGCTCCCACTTTGGGGGAGCTGGCAAAGCCGTTAGGCTTTGACTGAGAGGGTGAGACCGCTTTGAGGAGAGTCTTTGGCAAAACGGTAAAAAAGAATCTTTTCCCCCAGACAATTGCTTATTGCAAACAAAAAAGAAACAGGTGGACATTATTATGAGAGAGATCCAAGTTGCAGAAAACAAGACCCTGAAGCTGACCAACGTTCTGGCACGCAAGATCGATGCCAGCGAGCTGGGCAACCTGGGCGTGATCCTGACCCAGATGCAGAACTTTATCAAGAGCCACAGCGCCATGCCGGTTGGCCCTGTGATCCAGTGCGTCAAGTTTACCTCCGGCCCCAACCCGGAGCCGCAGATCTATTTTATGATGCAGGTCAACCAGCTCATCCCCCGCCTGGAGCCGGGCTACGAGCAGGACGCTGTGCTGCGGGTGAAGGGCTGCCTGTACGCCCACTTCACCGGCCCCATGGACCACAGCAGCCTTGCCAGCCAGAAGCTGAACATCTATGCCTACGAGCACGAGATCGAGCTGACCGGCACCACCTACAGCATCTACGTCAATCAGGACAGCGAAAATGGTGTCATGGACGTTTTTATGGAGACGAAGTAATATGACCACTCGCATTCAGAATCTTTCCGACCTGCAGGACCGCCGCATTATGATGGAGAAGAAGCTGCCGGCCTTTGGCTACGCGCTCATTCTTCTGGTGGCTTTCCTCATGGTGTTTCTGGTGATCTGGAGTACCCAGAACAAGCGCACCTACGTCAGCCAGTCCACTGGCTCAGTGCAGGCGGCCAACAAGACCTATATCATGTCCAGCTACTCCGGCTCCATCACTGAGCTGAACATCTCGGAGGGCAGCTATGTCACCGAGGGCGACCTCATCGCCCACATCAAGAGCACCGATCTGGACATCCAGCAGGACAGCTACCAGAAGCAGCTGGACATCTACAAAAAGCAGAAGAGCCAGTACGAAAAGCTGCTCAAGTCCATTCAGGACGACAAGAACTACTTCAGCGAGACCGACATCGACGATCAGCCCTATTACTACCAGTACGAGAGCTACAAGAGCCAGGTCAGCCAGAAGGCGTTTGATGCTTCGCCCTATCAGGCCGCCGGTTACACCGACGAGCAGATCAAGACCCTGATGGAGCAGAACCAGAGCGAGGTGGAGAGCCTGTATTACTCCACCCTGCAGTCCATTTCTGCCAACCTGACCAGCGTGCAGGCCAACATTGACAACATCGAGGCCCAGCTGGATGCCCTGAACACCGGCGCGAACGATTACTACATCTACGCACCCACCTCCGGTGTCATCCACATGGACACCCCCTACAAGGTGGGTATGGTGCTCAGCGCAGGCTCCGCTCTGGCCACCGTGGCCAGCGAGAACAGTGACCTTGAGATTGTGGCGGCTGTCACCGTCAACGACCGGCCGCTGATCAACGTGGGCGACCCCTGCAAGATCGCCATCACCGGCCTGTCGGAGTATTCCTACGGCACCCTGACCGGCACTGTTACCTCCATCGACAGTGACGTGACCACCAACACCAGCGGGTCTTACTACAAGATGACCATCAAGCCGGATAACACCTATGTCGTGAGCACCAGCGGCGACAAGGTGGATCTTTCCAACGGCATGAGCGTCACCGCCCGTGTGGAGTACGATGAACTGACTTACTTTGACTATGTGATGGAGGCCCTGGGCGTGCTGTTCCGCTAAGCGCCCGCCGATTCCACGCCCAAGAGGTACGAAAGAATGAAACTGAACCCGAAACAGCTGGCCGCCAGCGCGGCTCTGCTGGGTGTGCTGGCCTGTGCCGCCGCCCTGCCTGCGTCGGCTGCCGGCCCTGTTACCACGCCGCTGGCCCTCACGCTGCCCAAGGTGAGCTTTCCCTGGGATAAAGTTACCGCCGAGAGCATCGAGACCGGCAGCTACGATGCCGCCCCGCTGGCGGGCACGGCCCAGCAGCTCTCCCCGGTGACCACCCCCGCCAATGCCGCCAGCAAGAACGGCGTGACCTATGTCTCTGATAACCCCAATGTTGTCTCGGTGGACAGTGAGGGCGTGGCGCAGGCTGTGGGCCTGGGCACGGCCAACATCACCGCCACCTGCGGCGGGGTGAGCTGCACCTATACCATCACCCCCCAGCCGGATGCCAGCATGATCGCCACCGAAATGGATATCACCCTTGCATCCAGCACCATTGCCGTGGGCGAGACCACCAGCCTTTCGCTGGCAGTGCTGCCCACCTCGGCAGCCAACTATATCAACGTCAGCCTGAGCTCTTCCAATGAGAAGGTGGCCACCGTCAACAACTTTGGCAAGGTGACCGGCGTTGCCCCCGGCAAGGCCACCATCACCGCCACGGACGGCAACGTGAGCTGCACGGCCACCGTTACGGTGGTTGCGGCCAACACCAGCACCGTCTCCAGCCAGTCCATCTCCCTGAACACCAACTATGTGGTGCTCAAGCCGGGCTCCTCCAAGACCATCACCGGCAAGGTGTCGCCGGCCTCTGCCAGCCAGAGCCTGACCTTCAAGAGCCAGGACAAGAGCATTGCCACCGTCAGCGGTTCCGGTGTCATCACCGGCGTTGCCACGGGTGCCACCTCCGTGGTGGTCTCCAACGGCACCGCCTCCACCTCGGTCACGGTCATCGTCAACCGCACCGCCTCCACCTCCGGCAGCAGCAGCGATACCAGCGGTGAGGGCACCGAGGACAACGTCACCACCGATGCCACCGTTGCCGCCATCCAGAACGCCGCAGGGGAGGAAGTGTCCCTCTATCAGAGCGATGTGCCCGCCATTACCGGCGAGATCCTGAGCGCCCTGCGCACTACAGGCCGCAGCCTGATCGTGCTGGGCGAGGATTATACCCTGCGGATCGATGGCACCAGCATCAAGAGCACCCAGGGCGGGTTCAGCACCGCCCTGACCTTTGCCCCCGATGAAAACGGCCTGAGCTTCCAGCTGGGCGAGAGTGGCGCGCTGCCCTGCGTGGTGCAGATCACCCTGACCGGTGAGAACGCCGCTTACAGCCGCCTGTATCTGCACAACACTGCCAGCGAAAAGTGGCAGTTCCTGAACAGCTACAAGGATGGCACCATCACCGCCGATACGGCTGGCAGCTACCTGCTGACCAACCAGAATCTGCGCTTCACCAATATCAACTGGACCTTCTTCATCGCCGCCGGTGCGCTGACCGTGGTCTGCCTGATCGTGTATATCGCCGTCAAGAAACGGTATTGGTTTTGGTAATTATAACTGTGCGTAATAAAACCTCCCACTCATTCGAGTGGGAGGTTTTTGTGTTTATCGGAAGTTCTTGACAATCAAAATACAATGTGATATGATTTTGATATCAGAAAGAAACTTCCGAACCCTGTAAAGGAGGGACATTTTATGGAAGAGAAGATCTTACAGACCAAGAAGAACGGCATGACCATGCTTCTGCTGACCCTGCTGGGTTATGTGGCTGCGGTTGTGGTGGGCGGCATCGGTTTTGTAATGCTGTATACTACCTTCCTGGGTTTTATCCCGCTGGCGATCGCTGTCATCTATGCCATCATCGGTATTTTCCTGTTCGCGGGCCTGAAAGTCCTCAAGCCTGAGGAAGCGCTGGTGCTGACCCTGTTCGGCGATTACATCGGTACTCTGAAAGGCGAGGGTTTTTACTGGGTCAATCCCTTCTGTACTGCCGTCAACCCGGCTGCGGGCACGGTCCTGAGCCAGAGCGGTGATGTTCAGCAGCGCCCTGTGGTGCAGGCTGACCGTGAGAAGGACGGCAAGAAGATCTCCCTGAAGGTGATGACCCTGAACAACTCCCGTCAGAAGATCAACGATTGCCTGGGCAACCCGGTGGAGATCGGCATTGCGGTGATCTGGCGGGTGACCGATACCGCCAAGGCCGTGTTCAATGTAGACAACTACAAAGAATACCTGTCCCTGCAGTGTGACAGCGCCCTGCGCAACGTGGTGCGCATCTACCCCTACGATGTGGCCCCCAACGTGGACACCACCGGTGACGGTGTGGCCGACGAGGGCAGCCTGCGCGGCTCCTCGGAAGTGGTGGCAAAGCGCATCCAGGACGAGATCCAGAAGAACGTCACCGCCGCCGGGATCGAGATCATCGAAGCCCGCATCACTTATCTGGCTTACGCCCCCGAGATCGCGGCGGTCATGCTGCAGCGTCAGCAGGCAAGCGCCATCATTGATGCCCGTAAGATGATCGTGGACGGTGCCGTGGGCATGGTGGAGATGGCGCTGGACCGCTTGAGTGAGAACAAAGTGGTGGAACTGGACGATGAGCGCAAAGCGGCAATGGTCTCCAACCTGCTGGTGGTGCTCTGCGGCAACCGTGACGCGCAGCCCATTGTGAACAGCGGCAGCCTGTACTGATGGCAGAGCCGAAAAAGCAGATCCCCCTGCGCCTGAATGCGAAGCTCTACGATGCCCTTGCCGCGTGGGCTGAGGATGACTTCCGCTCGGTGAACGGGCAGATCGAGTATCTGCTCACCGAGTGTGTGCGTCAGCGCAAAAAGAACGGCAAGTACGTCTCTGACCAGATCGACGTGCCGCCCGAACTGGATATCAAGTAAAAGAACGACCCTCTCAGTCAAAGCCTGTTGGCTTTGCCAGCTCCCCCGAAGGGGGAGCCTATCGCTGGCCTGGGATAAAGGCAGCATAGCCTCGCCCTTCGGGAGAGGTGGCATTGCGAAGCAATGACGGAGAGGGTCGTTCCTTATTTAATTCGTATGCTCGCTCCACCCGCTGGAGGTGACCACTTCGCCATCGGTGGTGCACCAGAGGGCTTCCACGCCGTCCAGCGATTCCACGAGCTGCTTGCCCTCTTCCAGAGGCAGGCAGAACAGGCCGGTGGTCAGGCAGTCGGCCACACCGGAGTCCGGAGCCAGCACGCTCACGCCGTCAAAGTAGGCGGCGGGCCAGAGGGTGGCCGGGTCGATGAGGTGGTGATAGCGCACACCGTCCACAACGTAGTAGCGCTGGTAGTCGCCGCTGGTCACAAGGGAGAGGTCACTCATCTTGACGGCGGCCACGGTGGAGCTGCCGTTGGTGTAGACCTCGGAGGAGTTCCACGGGTTTTCCACGCCGCCTACCCACTGGGAGCCGTCCGGCTTGGTGCCGATGGCCCGCAGGTTGCCGCCCACGCTGATGAGGGCACTGGTCAGGCCCCGGGCTTCGGCGGCCTGTGCGGCCTGCTCCACGGCGTAGCCCTTGCCCACGCTGCCCACGTCCAGCGACATGGCCGGGTCGGCCAGATAGACCGTTTTGGCATCTTCATCAATGATGAGGTTGGCGATATCGCAGTGCTGTGCGGCGGCATCCAGCTCTTCCTGCGTGGGCAGCTGGTTGTTGCTGTCGTTGTCATCGGCCAGTGCGGCCTCGCGGTAGTTGTGCCAGATGTTCAGCACACTGCCCAGCGCAATGTTCAGCTTGCCGCCGGTGGTGTCATACATGGTCTGGGCCAGCTCCAGCATCCCGAGGATCTTGTCATCCACCGTCACCGGGGCAATGCCCGCATTGTCGTTGATGGTCTTGATGTTGGTCACGCCATCGTAATCATTATAAATGTCGTAGAGCTGGTTGTACTCCACTAGGTCGGCGTGGAGTGCGTCCATCTGGGCGGTGAACTCTTCCTCGCTGTCGCAGTAGGCGATGACCTGCGTCACGGTGTCGAACACATCATAGAACACGGTGGAGTAGCGCTGCGGGCCATCGGCGGCGCTGGAGGCGGTGGAGCCGGAGGTGCTGCCGCAGCCAGCCAGCAGGCTCAGGCTGAGCGCAGCCGCCAGCAGGGCGGAAAAAATACGCTTGGTCATCATGCTTTGGCGGTCTCCTTTGCGGCGGTAAAGGCGGTGTGCTCTTCCTGCAGATGTGCCAGCAGATCACCGAACACCCAGCTCTTGCTGGTGGGGGTCACAACGGCCTTGAGGGGGATGTTTACCTGTGCCTGCTTCATCAGGTCGAGCAGGGTGTCCACATCCTTATCCTTAAAGTTGGCCAGCACCAGCGCCGGGGGATAAGCACCCGGCTCCAGCACCAGGGTGCGGGTGGTCTTGACCTCCACCTCGCCCAGCAGCTGGGCCACGGTCCTGCCTGCATCGGCGGGGGAGACCAGCAGCAGCTTCATCCCGAAAGCGGGGGCCATCCCCTCCAGAATGCCCCGGTCGGCGGCAGAAAGGTTCCAGCCCAGCGCCAGCGGGATGCCGGCATTCTGGTTGCGTGCAATATGAGCTTTCATAGAAATACCTCGTTTCAAGGGTGAATTCAAAATACACCATAGTATACCATATTTGATGACAAAAGAAAACAACCCCCTCAGTCACGCTGCCGCGTGCCGAGAGGGTCGTTCCATTCTCAGTTCATCTTCTTGCCAAAGAACTCGACTTCTTTGGTGATAAAGCCCATCAGTTCATCGAACTGGTCGGGGGTCAGGCTCTGGGCACCATCGCACTTGGCCTTGGCGGGGTTGTTGTGCACCTCGATCATCAGGCCGTCGGCCCCGGCGGCCACAGCGGCCTTGGCCAGCTGGGGCACCATCCAGGCGTGGCCGCAGGCGTGGCTGGGGTCCACCACCACGGGCAGGTGGGTCATTTTGTGGAGCATGACCACTCCGGCCAGGTCCAGGGTGTTGCGCATACTGGTCTCAAAGGTGCGGATGCCGCGCTCGCAGAGGATAACGTTCTCGTTGCCCTCGGCCATGATGTACTCGGCGCTCATCACAAATTCTTCCAGCGTGTTGGCCAGGCCGCGTTTGAGCAGCACGGGCTTTTTCTGGCGGCCCACGGCCTTGAGCAGCTCAAAGTTCTGCATATTGCGGGCACCCACCTGGATGAGATCTACATTCTCGAACAGGGGCAGGTGCTCGGTGTTCATGATCTCGGTGACGATGGGGGAGCCGGTGGCGCGGCGGGCCAGCTTGAGCAGGTCCAGGCCCTCGCTCCGCATTCCCTGGAAGGAGTAGGGGGAGGTGCGGGGCTTGAATGCGCCGCCGCGCAGCAGGGAAGCGCCTGCATCCTTGACGCGCTGGGCGCAGTAGGTGATCTGCTCCTCGCTCTCGATGCTGCAGGGGCCTGCAATGACGGCGAAGTTGCCGCCGCCGATCTTCACGCCGTTGACATCGATCACGCTGTCGTCGGGGTGGAACTTGCGGTTGGCCTTCTTGTAAGGCTCAGACACGCGGCGGCAGGTCTCGACCACAGGGTTGGCCAGCACCCAGCTCTCGGCAATGGCCTTGGTGTCGCCGATCAGGCCCAGAATGTGGGTGTCGCTGCCCTTGGAGTCGTTGATCTGCAGCCCCATATCCTGCAGCTCGTGGCAGAACTCGCGGACCTGTGCGTCGGGGGCATCCTGTTTCAGTACAATGATCATGGTGGTCGTCTCCTTATCCTTCTCACACAAACGGCACAGGAGACCGGCTCCATTGCCGTGATTTATTTTCGTGAAGTTCAGTTTCCTGAAGCATGGGCCTATGATAACACTTCAGGGAACTGAAGTCAAGAGAAATTTTGAAATTTAGGAAAGAAAGTGGTAGAATAGGGGTAGCCTGAGAGGGCAAGGAGTTTACAAGGAGCGATCATCAATGGGAAAAGAAGCAAAAACGAATGCCATGCGCATCCTGGAACGGGCCAAGGTGCCCTATACAGCCCACGAATATGCCCACGAGGAGGGCGTGGCGGTGGACGGCGTGACTGTGGCCGCCAGCATGGGGGAGGACCCGGCCTGCGTATATAAGACGCTGGTGACCCAGGGCAGCAGCAAAAACTACTTTGTGTTCGTCATTCCGGTGGCGGCAGAGCTTGACCTGAAGGCCGCTGCCCGCAGCGTGGGCGAAAAAAGCGTAGCCATGATCCATGTGGCCGATATCAACAAGGTCACCGGCTATGTGCGCGGCGGCTGCAGCCCGGTGGGTATGAAAAAGCAGTACACCACCGTGTTTGATGAAAGCGTGCTGGTTCAGGAAAAGGTCTATGTCTCCGGCGGCCGCATTGGTACGCAGGTGTGCTGCGCACCCGCCGACCTCATCCGGGCAGCAAGGGCAGCAACAGCGAAGATCATCTTCTAAGGTAAAACGCTCTTACTGCCAACGCAATGACGGAGAGGCTGTACAGAGCGGGGCCTGCCCAGTGAGATAAAACTTACTTTATTATATTTTCTAAAAAAGTCATACTTAAAAAGAAATACGGTGTCGAAACTGCACAAAACTTTTGAAAGTTTTTTGACGCGGGAGAACACAAGGGAGAAATTGCCCCAAGGGCCTTTGCAAAGTGGAATTTTTGCCGTAAACTGTATGTAGTACAGGGACGGTACCCCGGCGGATGCCGGGTGCCGCCTGAAAAAGCGCAGAGCAAAAGGGGAACTTCAAAGATGAAGATGCTGTCGGGCTTCACAGAACAGAACACCATTCGTGCTGTTCAGGGGCATCGTGCAGCTTTGTGCAAAGCGCTGGGAGAGCATACGCAGAAATAAAGGCCGTGGTGCAGGTGTACCACAGCTTTTTTTTGTTTTGCAGACGGAGAAAGAGAGGTTCGGATATGATTCGGAAAGTTGCAGTGATCATGGGCTCGGACAGTGATTGGCCGGTGGTAAAGGGGGCCTGTGCCCAGCTGAAGGCGCTGGACATCCCCTTTGAGGCACACATCCTTTCGGCCCACCGCACCCCTGCCGAGGCCGCGGATTTTGCCAAAAATGCCCGGGCCAACGGCTTTGGTGTGATCCTGTGCGCGGCGGGCATGGCGGCCCATCTGGCCGGTGCCTTTGCCGCCAACACCACCCTGCCTGTCATCGGTATCCCGATGAAGGGCGGCGCGATGGACGGTCTGGACGCGCTGCTGGCCACGGTCCAGATGCCCAGCGGTATCCCGGTGGCTACCGTGGCCCTGAACGGGGCCAAGAACGCTGCCTGGCTGGCCGCCGAGATCCTGGCCCTGAGCGATGACACACTGGCCGGGAAGCTGGAGGCCGAGCGGGTGAGCATGGCACAGCAGATCGCAGCCAAGGAAGAAAAGCTGCAGAACGAACTGAAAGAGTTGTAAGGAGAACCAATGTCTGATTTTGCATATCCGCTGCACGAGGAATGCGGCGTTTTTGGCATCTATGACCGGGCGGGCACCGAGGACGTGGCCGCTGCCGCCTATTCTGCCCTGTATGCACTGCAGCACCGCGGGCAGGAGAGCTGCGGCATTGCGGTCAACGATGACGGTGTCATCCAGGGCCACCGCGACCTCGGCCTGGTGAACGAGGTGTTCACCCCCGCCGTGCTGGGCAGTCTTTCCACCCCCACGGCCCACATGGCAACGGGCCATGTCCGCTATGCCACGGCCGGCAGCCGGGTGCGGGCCAACGCTCAGCCCATGATCGTCCGGCATGGCCGGGGCACCATGGCGCTCTGCCACAACGGCAACCTGACCAATGCCCTGGAGCTGCGCCGTCAGCTGGAGAACGAGGGTGCCATCTTCCACGGCTCCTCCGATACCGAGGTCATCTGCTACCTCATCACCCGCAACCGCCTGCGGATGGGCAGCATTGAGACTGCCATCAGCAAGACGATGGATGTGCTGGAGGGTGCATACAGTCTGGTGATCATGTCCGCCACCAAGCTCATTGCGGTCCGGGACCCCCGGGGCTACCGCCCCCTGTGCATCGGCACCCTGCCCGGCGGCGGCTACGTCTTTGCAAGCGAGAGCTGTGCGCTGGATGCTGCGGGCGCGACCCTGCTGCGGGACGTGGAGCCAGGCGAGATCGTCATTGCCGACACCAAGACCGGTGAGCTGCGGAGTATCAAGGATCATTGCGGCCGCCCGGACACCCAGATGTGCGTGTTCGAGTTCATCTATTTCTCCCGCCCGGACAGCATCATCGAGGGCAGCTCGGTGCACGAGGCCCGCAAGCAGGCAGGCCGGTTCCTGGCACAGGAGCACCCTGTGGAGGCTGATGTGGTCATCGGCGTGCCGGATTCCGGTCTGGATGCGGCGCTCGGCTACTCGCAGGAGAGCGGCATCCCCTACGGCATCGGCTTCATCAAGAATAAATACATCGGCCGCACCTTTATCCAGGGCAGCCAGAAGCAGCGCGAAAACAGCGTGCGCATCAAGCTGAACGTGGTGTCCAGCACCGTCAAGGGCAAGCGGGTCGTGCTGGTGGATGACTCCATCGTGCGCGGCACCACCTCCGCCCGCATCATCAAGCTGCTGCGGGATGCCGGTGCAAAGGAAGTCCACTTCCGGGTCTCGGCCCCCCCGTTCAAATACCCCTGCTACTTCGGCACCGACATCCCCGACCAGAAGCTGCTGGTGGCCACGGGCCGCAATGTGGAGCAGATCAATGAGATCATCGGGGCCGATACCCTGGGCTACCTGTCCACCGAGCACGTGGTGCAGCTGGCCAAGAACGCAAAATGCGGTTTCTGCACCGCCTGCTTTACCGGCGAGTATGCCGTGAAGCCGGAAGAGGTGCTTTCCACCGATATCCATGAACGCCACCTGAACGACCGTCCCAAAAACGAGAAAAAGTTAGGAGAGTAAGAAGATGGAAAAGAGCTATTCTGAGAGTTACGCAGCTGCCGGTGTGGATATCACCGCCGGTTACCGCTCCGTTGAACTGATGAAGCAGTATGTTGCCCGCACCATGAACGAGCACTGCATTGGTGGTCTGGGCGGCTTTGGCGGCCTGTTTGAGCTGGACTGCACCGGCTACAAGCACCCTGTTCTGATCTCCGGCACGGACGGCGTGGGCACCAAGCTGAAGATCGCCATGATCATGGACAAGCACGACACCATTGGCATCGACTGCGTTGCCATGTGCGTCAACGATGTGATCTGCGCCGGTGCAAAGCCGCTGGTGTTCCTGGATTACATTGCCTGCGGCCGCAACATCCCTGAGAAGATTGCCGAGATCGTCAAGGGCGTGGCCGAGGGCTGCGTGCAGGCTGATTGCTCTCTGGTGGGCGGTGAGACTGCCGAGCACCCGGGCATGATGCCGGAGGATGAGTACGATCTGGCCGGTTTCACTGTGGGCGTTGTGGACAAGGAAAAGATCCTGAGCAACGAGACCATGCAGGCTGGCGATGTCATCCTCGCTCTGCCCTCCACCGGTGTTCATTCTAACGGTTTCTCGCTGGTGCGCAAGATCTTTGATATTGACAACGATCCCGATGTTCTGCACACCACCCCCGCCGAGCTGGGCGGCAAGACCCTGGGCGATGCCCTGCTGGCTCCCACCAAGATCTACGTCAAGCCGGTGCTGAAGGTGCTGGAAGAGGTGGATGTCAAGGGCATCTCCCACATCACCGGCGGCGGCTTCTATGAGAACATCCCCCGCAGCCTGAAAAAGGGCTGCTGCGCCAGCATCAAGAAGGAAGATGTCCGCATTCCTGCCCTCTTCCACCTGATGCAGAAGGTAGGCGGCATCTCCGAGCACGACATGTTCAACACCTTCAACATGGGCGTTGGCATGGTGCTCACCGTTCCTGCCGCACAGGCCGACAAGGCGCTGGAGATCCTCCACGCCAACGGCGAGCCCGAGGCTTACAAGCTGGGTGTCATCGCTGAAGGGGACGGTGTGGAACTGTGCTGAACGTAGCTGTGTTGGTTTCCGGCGGCGGCACCAATCTGCAGGCCCTGCTGGACAGCGAAGCCCGGGGCGAGAACCCCAATGGTAAAATTACGCTGGTGGTAGCCTCCAAGCCCGGTGTCTTTGCGCTGGAGCGGGCCGCAAAGGCCGGTGTGGAGGGCGTTGTGGTTCGCCGCAAGGATTACGAGAACAGTGAGGCCTTTGACGCGGCCCTGCTGGAAACGCTGAAAAGCCACAACATCGATCTGGTGGTGCTGGCCGGTTTCCTTTCCGTGCTGGGCCCCAGTGTCATTGAAGCCTATCCCCGCCGCATCCTGAATGTTCACCCGGCGCTCATCCCGTCCTTCTGCGGGCCCGGCATGTACGGCCTGCGCCCCCATCAGGCTGCTCTGGCCCGGGGCTGCAAGGTGACCGGTGCTACCGTCCACTTTGTCAACGAGGAGTGCGACGGCGGCCCCATCCTGCTGCAGAAGGCGGTGGAGATCCTGCCCGGCGACACCCCCGAGGTGCTGCAGAAGCGGGTGATGGAACAGGCCGAGTGGAAGCTGCTGCCCAAGGCAGTTGCCATGGTGTGCAGCGGCGAGATCGAGTAAAAAAATAAACTGGCTCGCCCTCTCAGGCCGCTTCGCGTCCAGCTCTCCCAAAGGGAGAGCCCTTGGCAAAACCATGAACTTTGTGTGGACTGCCAAAGCCTCCCACTTTGGGGGAGGTGGCAGCGCGTCAGCGCTGACGGAGAGGGCGAGGTCGTTATCCGTAAAGGAGAACAACAATGGAAAAGATCAACCTGAACGATTATCTGGCCTCCAACGAGTACCCCGGCCGCGGCATTGCGGTGGCAATGGCCCCCGATGGCCGTCAGATGTTCATCGGCTACTTTATCATGGGCCGCAGTGAGAACAGCCGCAACCGCGTGTTCGACCCCGTGCCCGAGCGCGGCGGCATCTGCACCATGGCTGCAGACCCCGACAAGCTGGAGGACCCCAGCCTTATCATCTATAACCCCGTGCTGACCCTGGGCAAGACCCATATCGTGACCAACGGCGACCAGACCGATACCATTTTTGACCTGATGAGTCAGGGCAAGAGCTTTGCCGATGCCCTGCGCACCCGCACCTTTGAGCCGGACGGCCCCAACTACACCCCACGCATCTCCGCTGTGGTGTACGCTGATGGCAGCTACCAGATGAGCATCCTGAAATCTGCCGACGGCAACGGCGACAGTGTCCAGCGCTATTTCTTTGATTACCCCCAGCCTGTGGCCGGTGAGGGCCATTTCATCAGCACCTACAAGCACAACGGAAACCCCATCCCCAGCTTTGAGGGCGAGCCCCTGCGCTTTGCCTGCCCCCGCACCATCGGCGATTTTGCCCATGGTCTGTGGCAGAACCTGAACCCCGACAACAAGGTCAGCCTGTTTGCCCGCGTCATCGACCTGGACAGCGGTGAGACCGGCGATATGATTTTCAACAAATACGATGCTGTCAACAGCGATCTGGACGACCCCGAGGAGCCTGAACTGCTGCCGGAGGAGCTGGAGCTGCTGGCAAAGCTCGATGCCGAAGCGGAATAACGAAGACTTAAGGAGGATGCATCAATGAACGAACTCGCACTGAAGTACGGCTGCAACCCCAACCAGAAGCCCAGCCGCATCTATATGGAAGATGGCTCCGACCTGCCTGTGACTGTGCTGAACGGCAAGCCCGGCTACATCAATTTTCTGGATGCCCTCAACTCCATCCAGCTGGTCAAGGAGCTGAAGGCGGCCTGCGGTCTGCCCGCCGCCGCTTCCTTCAAGCATGTGTCCCCGGCGGGTGCCGCCCTGGGCCTGCCCCTGACCGATGTGGAGCGCAGGATGTACCACATTGCTCCGGACTTTGAGCTCTCTCCGCTGGCCTGCGCTTACGCCCGTGCCCGCGGTGCTGACCGTATGTCCTCCTTTGGCGACTGGATCGCCCTCTCCGATGTCTGCGATGTGCCCACCGCAAAGCTCATCCAGCATGAGGTTTCTGACGGCATCATTGCCCCCGGTTATGAGCCGGAGGCTCTGACCATTCTGGCAGGTAAGAAAAAGGGCAACTACAATGTGGTGGCCATTGACCCCGACTACAAGCCCGCCCCTGTGGAACACAAGCAGGTGTACGGCATCACCTTTGAGCAGGGCCGCAACGAGCTGACCATCAACGCCGACACCATGCTGACCAACTGGGTCACCGAGAACAAGAGCGTGACCGAGGAGCAGAAGCGGGACCTGATCATTGCCCTTATCACCCTGAAATACACCCAGTCCAACAGTGTCTGCTACACCGCAGGCGGCCAGACCATCGGCGTGGGTGCCGGCCAGCAGAGCCGCATCCACTGCACCCGTCTGGCAGGCCAGAAGGCCGATAACTGGCAGCTGCGCCACATGGACAAGGTGCTGAACCTGCCCTTCCGTGACGATATTGCCAAGCCCAACCGCGACAATGCCATTGATGTGTATATCGGTGACACCCCCGAGGATGTCATCGGCGACGATGTCTGGGCCGAGACCTTCACCGAGCAGCCCGCACCCCTGACCGCGGAGGAAAAGAAAGAGTACCTGAGCCACGTTACCGGTGTCTGCCTGGGTTCCGATGCCTTCTTCCCCTTTGGCGACAACATCGAGCGTGCCCGCCGCTCCGGCGTGACCGCCATTGTCCAGCCCGGCGGCTCTATCCGCGATCAGCAGGTCATTGACACCTGCAATAAGTACGGCATTGCCATGGCCTTCTGCGGCATCCGGCTGTTCCATCACTAAAAGGAAAACTGGTTCGCCCTCTCAGTCAAAGCCTGTCGGCTTTGCCAGCTCCCCCAAAGGGGGAGCCTTTGGCAGCATCCCGTTAGTAGCTGCTGGTGTTAGTGCCAGTCTTGGCTCTCCCTTTGGGAGAGCTGGCGCGAAGCGCCTGAGAGGGTGAGGACGCTGACAGAGAAGCAGAAACGAATATTTTAGGAGATGTTAAAATGGCTAAAAAAATCTTAGTGGTCGGCGGCGGCGGCCGCGAGCACGCCATCATCAAGGCACTGAAGAAGAGCCCGGACTGCGGCGAGATCTGGTGCGCTCCGGGCAACGGCGGCATCAGCTATGATGCCAAATGCAAGAACATCAAGGCTACGGACGTAGAGACCATGGTGGCCTTTGCCGCCGAGGAAAAGTTTGATTATGTGGTTGTGGCGCAGGATGACCCGCTGGCGCTGGGCATGGTGGACGCACTGGCTGCAGTGGGCATCCCTGCCTTTGGCCCGGACAAGGCCGCTGCCCGCATCGAGGCCTCCAAGGTGTTCTCTAAGGACCTGATGAAGAAATACGGCATCCCCACCGCAGATTATGCCACCTTTGATGACCCCGCCAAGGTCATGGATTACATCAAGGCAAAGGGCAAGTACCCCGTGGTCATCAAGGCCGACGGGCTGGCACTGGGCAAGGGCGTGCTGATCTGCGAGAACGAGGAACAGGCCGCCGACGGCGTGAAGGAGATCATGCTGGACAAAAAGTTCGGCGCTTCCGGCAACCATGTGGTGGTGGAAGAGTTCCTCACCGGCCCTGAGGTCAGTGTGCTGAGCTTTACCGACGGCAAGGTGGTCAAGCCCATGGTTTCCAGCATGGACCACAAGCGTGCCAACGACCACGACACCGGCCTGAACACCGGAGGCATGGGCACCGTGGCCCCCAACCCCTACTACACCCCGGCCATTGCTGCCGAGTGCATGGAAAAGATCTTCCTGCCCACCATTCAGGCCATGAACGCCGAGGGCTGCCCCTTCAAGGGCTGCCTGTACTTCGGCCTGATGCTCACCCCGGACGGCCCCAAGGTCATCGAGTACAACTGCCGCTTCGGCGATCCCGAGACCCAGGTGGTGCTGCCTCTGCTGGAGAGTGACCTGCTGAAGATCATGGCGGCCTGCACCGAGGGCACGCTGGCCGATACCGAGGTCAAATTCTCCGAGGGCGCGGCCTGCTGTGTCATTCTGGCCTCCGGCGGCTACCCGGTATCCTATGAAAAGGGCAAGCCCATTTCCGGCCTGACCAACGGCCAGCTGGAAGGGGAGAGTAACATCACAGTCTACCACTCCGGCACGGCACTGCGTGAGGACGGCACGCTGGTCACCAACGGCGGCCGCGTGCTGGGCGTGACAGCAACTGCGCCCCGCCTGACCGCCGCCATCACGCAGGCATACGCCGCCGCTGAGAAGATCAGCTTTGAAAAGCTGCACAAGCGCACGGATATTGGTATGAGAGCGCTGAAAGCAATCGCTGAACAATAAAAAAAGAGGGGGATTCACCCATGGTCTATCGTATTTATGTAGAAAAGAAGCCCGGCTTTGACGTGGAAGCCCAGGGCCTGAAAAATGAGCTGGTGAGCTTGCTGGGCATCCAGTCCCTGAGCGGCCTGCGCCTGCTGAACCGCTATGACGTGGAGGGCATCGATGAGGCACTGTTCAACCAGTGCGCTACCACCGTGTTCAGTGAGCCGCCGGTGGACAACACCTATGCGGAGCTGCCTGAATTCGAGGGTATTTCCTTTGCTGTGGAGTACCTGCCCGGCCAGTTCGACCAGCGCGCCGATTCTGCCGCCGAGTGCATCCAGCTCATCAGCCAGGGCGAGCGCCCGCTGGTCCGCTCTGCCCGTGTCTACCTGCTGGAGGGTTCCCTGACCGAGGAGCAGGTGGCAGAGATCAAGAAGTACGTCATCAACCCGGTGGAGGCCCGCGAGGCTTCGCTGGAGACCAAAGCCACCCTGAAGATGGAGTATCCCGTGCCCACCGCTGTGGCCACGCTGGAGGGCTTCAACGAGCTGGACGAAGAGGGCCTGAAGAAGTTCATCGACGAAAAGGGTCTGGCCATGGACCTGGGCGATATCAAGTTCTGCCAGGAGTACTTCCGCTCTGAGCACCGCGACCCCACCATCACCGAGATCAAGATGATCGACACCTACTGGTCCGATCACTGCCGCCACACCACCTTCGGCACCATTCTGGATGATGTCCAGATCGACGATGCCGTGGTGCAGGCAGCGTTTGACCGCTACATGGCCATGCGCGCCGACCTGGGCCGCGAGGAGAAGCCCCGCTGCATGATGGATCTTGCCACCATCGGTGCCAAGGAGCTGAAGAAGCAGGGCATCCTCAAGAATCTGGACGAATCCGAGGAGATCAACGCCTGCACCGTCAAGATCAAGTGCGATGTGAACGGCAAGGATGAGGACTGGCTCTTCCTCTTTAAGAACGAGACCCACAACCATCCCACCGAGATCGAGCCCTTCGGCGGTGCGGCCACCTGCATCGGCGGTGCCATCCGCGACCCGCTGTCCGGCCGCAGCTATGTCTATCAGGCCATGCGTGTAACCGGCGCAGGCGACCCGCTCAAGCCTGTCAGCGAGACCCTGCCCGGCAAGCTGTCCCAGCGCAAGCTGGTGACCACTGCCGCTGCTGGTTACTCCTCCTACGGCAACCAGATCGGCCTTGCCACCGGCCAGGTGGATGAGATCTACCACCCCGGCTATGTGGCAAAGCGGATGGAGATCGGCGCTGTGGTGGGTGCGACTCCCGCTTCCCATGTCCGCCGCGAGTGCCCCGCCCCCGGGGATGTCATCGTCCTGCTGGGCGGCCGCACCGGCCGCGACGGCATCGGCGGTGCCACCGGCTCCTCCAAGGCCCACAATCTGGGCAGCCTGGACCACTGCGGTGCCGAGGTGCAGAAGGGCAATGCGCCCATCGAGCGCAAGCTCCAGCGCCTGTTCCGCCGTGAGGATGCCTGCAAGATGATCAAGCGCTGCAACGACTTTGGTGCGGGCGGCGTTTCCGTTGCCATCGGCGAGCTGGCCGACGGCCTGTATATCGACCTGAACAAGGTCACCAAGAAGTATGACGGCCTGGACGGCACCGAGCTGGCCATCAGCGAGAGCCAGGAGCGCATGGCTGTGGCCCTTGCCCCCGAGGATGTGGACAAGTTCATCGCCATTGCCACCGAGGAAAACCTTGAGGCGACCCCCGTGGCAAAGGTCACCGAGGAAAAGCGCCTGAACATGGTGTGGAACGGCGTGTCCATCGTCAACATCAGCCGTGAGTTCCTGAACTCCAACGGTGCGGAGAAGCACCAGAACGTCCATGTGGAGCAGGGTACCGTCTGGCAGCCCCAGTGGGCCGGCATCACCTTCAGCCAGAAGATGAAGAACATGGTGGGCGACCTGAACATCTGCAGCAAGAAGGGCCTTTCTGAGCGGTTCGACAGCACCATTGGTGCCGCCACCGTCCTGATGCCCTTTGGCGGTGCTTACCAGCTGACCCCCCAGAACGCCATGGTGGCAAAGCTGCCCGTGGATGGCGAGACCAACACCTGCTCCGGCATGGCCTGGGGCTACAACCCCTACCTGATGAGCGCCAACCAGTATATCGGCGCACGGATGGCCGTGGTGGACAGTGTCACCAAACTGGTGGCCTCCGGCTTCCGCTATGAGGATGCCTACCTGACCTTCCAGGAGTACTTTGAGCGCCTGGGCACCAAGCCCGAGCGCTGGGGCAAGCCGCTGGCCGCCCTGCTGGGTGCTCTGGATGCCCAGATGGGTCTGGGGATTGCCTCCATCGGCGGCAAGGACAGCATGTCCGGCTCCTTCGAGCAGCTGGATGTGCCCCCCACGCTGGTCTCCTTTGCCACTGCCATCGGCAAGGCCAGCAAGGTGGTCTCCACCGAGTTCAAGAAGCCCGAGAGCACTGTTGTCCTCATCCGGCCCATTCTGGACCCCGAGACCGGCTGCCCCAACTTCTTCTCCCTGAAGGCAAACTACAAGATCGTGGAGCAGATGATCGAAGAGGGCATGGTGGCATCTGCCTGCGCCGTGGGCTACGGCGGCATTGCCGAGGCCCTGTTCAAGATGGGTCTGGGCAACCACATCGGCTTCAAGATGCGCGCTGATATGCCCACCCACCGGATGTTCGAGCCCATGTACGGCTCCATCGTGCTGGAAATGGTCTCTGATTCCCCCGCAGGCGAGCTGCTGGGCGAGACCACCAGGGAGTATACCTTTGAAAGCTGCGGTGAGACGCTGGATATGGCAGAGCTGCAGGAGATCTGGGAGAGCAAGCTGGAGCCTGTGTACCCCTACCGCAAGGCAGGCCCCACCGTGGAAAAGATCAACGGCAAGCTGAACGCCCCCGCTGCTCCCAAGATCGGTGTGGCAAAGCCCAAGGTGATCATCCCCGTGTTCCCCGGCACCAACTGCGAGTACGACACCGCCAAGGCCTTTGCCCGCGCCGGTGCCGACCCTGAGATCCTGGTCATCCGCAACCTGACCCCGGCGGACGTTACCGCCAGCTGCGAGGCACTGGTCAAGGCCATTGGCGAGAGCCAGATCGTGATGCTGCCCGGCGGTTTCTCCGGCGGCGACGAGCCGGACGGCAGCGCCAAGTTCATCGCCTCCTTCTTCCGCAGCCCTGCGGTCACCGAGGCGGTCCGCGACCTGCTGCAGCACCGCGACGGTCTGATGCTGGGCATCTGCAACGGCTTCCAGGCCCTGATCAAGCTGGGTCTGGTGCCCTACGGCGATATCCGCCCCATCACGGCCTATGACCCGACCCTGACCTTCAACACCATCGGCCGCCACCAGAGCATGCTGGTGCGCACCCGCGTTGCATCCACCGGCAGCCCTTGGCTGTCCCACTGCGATGCAGGCAGCGAGTACGAGATCGCCATCAGCCACGGCGAGGGCCGTTTTGTGGCACCCCAGAACGTGCTGGATCAGCTGGTTGCCAACGGCCAGGTGGCTACCCAGTATGTTGATCTGGAGGGCGAGCCCACCATGGATCAGCGCTACAACCCCAACGGCTCTCTGCTGGCCATTGAGGGCATCACCAGCCCGGACGGCCGCGTGTTCGGCAAGATGGGCCACTCGGAGCGCAGCGGCGAGTACCTGTACAAGAATGTCACCGGCGACAAATATCAGCCGATCTTTGAGGGCGGCGTAGACTATTTCAAGGTTTGATGGTAGAATAGAGAAAAACTCCTTCCGTCATCGCTGACGCGATGCCACCTCCCTCTCCGAGGGAGGCTGAAAGGCCCCCTCTTCGAGGGGGCTGTCGCCGGAAGGCGGCTGGGGGAGTTACTTTCAGGAGGAAACAACCAATGTCACAGCATGATCGTTATATCAGCCCCTTCTCTACCCGTTATTCTTCCGATGAGATGCAGTACATCTTCTCGGATGACAACAAGTTCCGCACCTGGCGCCGCCTGTGGGTGGCGCTGGCCCGGGCCGAGATGGAACAGGGCCTGACCAATATCACCCCCGAAATGGTGGCCGAGCTGGAAGCCCATGTGGACGACATCAACTACGAGGTCGCCATTGCGCGCGAGAAGCTGGTGCGCCATGATGTGATGAGCCACGTTTACGCCTACGGCCAGCAGTGCCCCAAGGCAGCCGGCATCATCCATCTGGGTGCCACCAGCTGCTATGTGGGCGATAACACCGATATCATCGTGATGCGGCAGGGCCTGGAGCTCATTCGCAAAAAGCTGATCGGTGTGCTGGCAAAGCTCTCCCGCTTTGCTGAGGAGTACAAGGACATGCCCTGCATGGCCTATACCCACTGCCAGCCTGCACAGCCCACCACCGTGGGCAAGCGTGCCACCCTGTGGGCCAACGAGCTGGTGATGGATCTTGCCGAGATCGACCACCGCCTTGCCACCCTGCAGCTGCGCGGTGTCAAGGGCACCACCGGCACGCAGGCTTCCTTTATGGAGCTGTTCAAGGGCGATGCAGACAAGATCCGTGCTGTGGATGCTTCCATTGCCAGGGAGATGGGCTTTGCCCCGGATGCCGTGATCCCCGTGTCCGGCCAGACCTACAGCCGCAAGGTGGATGCCTTTATCCTGAACGCTCTGGCAGGCATTGCCCAGAGCTGCATGAAGTTTGCCACCGACCTGCGCCTGCTGGCCAACTTCAAGGAGATGGAAGAACCTTTTGAGAAGAACCAGATCGGTTCCTCCGCCATGCCTTACAAGCGCAACCCCATGCGGTGTGAGCGCATCTGCGCCCTGAGCCGCTACCTGATGGTGGATGTGCTGAACCCCAGCTTCACCACCGGCACCCAGTGGTTTGAGCGCACTCTGGACGACAGCGCCAACAAGCGCGTTGCCATGGCCGAGGGCTTCCTGGCTGCCGATGCCATCCTGAACATCATGCTCAATGTCACCGATGGCATCGTGGTCTACCCCAAAGTGGTGCGCAGCCGCCTGATGGCAGAGCTGCCCTTCATGGCCAGCGAGAACATCATGATGCAGGCTGTGGAAAAGGGCGGCAACCGTCAGGAGCTCCACGAGCGCCTGCGCCAGCACGCCATTGCCGCTGGCAAGCAGGTCAAGGAAGAGGGCCTGCCCAACGATATGGTGGACCGCGTTGCAGCCGACCCCGCCTTTGGCCTGACCAAGGAGGAGATCGTGGCCGGTCTGGTGCCCGAAAACTTTGTGGGCCGTGCACCCCAGCAGGTGGAGGAGTTCATTGCAAATGTGCTCCAGCCCATCTTTGATGCCAACCCCGATGCTGTGGAACAGCACGCTTCTCTGAGCGTTTAAGGGTGTGGCCCAGTAGCTTTCTCCTCGGACACGGCTTGGGCCATTCCATCGCCCGCCCTACTGCCTGCGGCAGCAGGGTCCCACCCCAGCGGACGGTCCTCGGAGAAACTCCCGGTCCACTGAACTGCAAAATCTATCGCTGCGCTCCGCCTTTGGGCAGGGCGCAGCTTTGCTATAACCGGAAAAGGAGAACCTATGCGACTAGACAAATATCTGGCCGAGACGGCGCAATGCACCCGGAGCGAGGCAAAGACCCTGCTGAGCAGGGGACGGGTGACGGTGAACGGCGCGGTGTGCAAAAAGGGGGACACCCAGCTCAGGGAAGGGGACAGCGTGGCGGTGGACGGTGCGCCGCTTGCTTACCAGCAGTTCGTCTACCTGATGATCAACAAGCCCGAGGGCGTGGTGAGCGCTTCTACCGACAAGCGGGATACCACCGTGGTGGATCTGATCGGGGATGCCTACCCCCGGCGGGAGCTGTTCCCGGCCGGCCGGCTGGACAAGACCAGCACCGGCTTTGTTCTGCTGACGGATGACGGCGGCTTCGCCCACGAGATCCTTGCCCCGAAGCGCCATGTCTCCAAGACCTACACGGTGGTCATTGACACACCGCTGACCGAGGAGATGTGCAAGGGCTTTGCCGAGGGCGTGACGCTGGCGGATGGCACCGCCCTCTCCCCGGCAGAGGTGGAAGCCCTGACCCCGGACGGCCTGACCGTGAAAGTCAGGCTCAGGCAGGGGGTGTACCACCAGATCAAGCGGATGTTCGGTGTGTACGGCGCGGGCGTGAACGCCCTGCATCGGGATGCCATCGGCGGGCTTGCGCTGGATCCGGCCCTTGCACCGGGGCAGTGGCGGGAGCTTTCTGCGGAGGAAGTGACAGCAATTACCACCGGAGCCTGACTGCTTTTCACCTGATTTTCAAAAAAACATCACATTTTGCCGGTAAAATATTCACAAGAACCACGCAAAACAGTGCTTTTTGGGCCTGAAAATACCCCCGAAAGATAATTTCACCAAGAAAGTCAAAAATATTTTGGTGAAATATGTTGCAAAAGTAAATTCTTTTGTGTAAAATAGATAATGTAAAGCGGCGAAATTGTTAAAAACGACAATCTCGCCCCTGCGGCTTGCACAAAAGAGGAAAAGGGGTATCCATTTATGGCCAATAGAGTATTCCAGAGCGTGATCTACCAGATGAAAGACGCCATCGATCGTGTGGTCGGTGTGGTGGATGAGACCGGCGCTGTGATCTCCTGCTCGGAGCTGAACCTGATCGGAGAGGTGCGCGAGGGTTTTATGGCAGAGCGCCTGACGGCCGGTGACCGCTTTGTGCGGGATGGCTACACCTATCAGCAGTTCTCCAGCGCAAAGCATAACGACTATGCCGTGTTTGTGGAAGGCGCGGACGAGACTGCGGGCCAGTTTGCGGCCCTGCTCTCCATCAGCCTGCAGAGCATCAAGCAGTACCACGATGAAAAGTTCGACAAAGCCAACTTCATCAAGAACGTGGTGCTGGACAACATCCTGCCCGGCGATATCTACGCCAAGGCCCGTGAGCTGCACTTTGCCACCGATGTTTCCCGCGTGGTGTTCATTGTGCGCGTGACCTCTGGCGGCGACATCTCCGCTTACGATGTGGTCAGCAGCCTGTTCCCGGACAAGCAGAAGGACTTTGTGTTCAATATCAGCGAGACCGACACCGTGCTGGTCAAGGAGATCCGCAAGGGCATCGACCGCACCGATATGGAGAAGCTGGCTGCCAGCATCGTGGACACCCTGTCCGGTGAGCATTACATCAAGGCTGTGGTCGGCATCGGCACCCCCATCTCCAACGTGAAGGATCTGGCTACCTCCTTCAAGGAAGCACAGATCGCCATGGAGGTCAGCAAGGTGTTCGACACCGAGAAGCAGATCATCCGCTACGACAACCTTGGCATTGCCCGCCTGATCTACCAGCTGCCCACCACTGTCTGCGAGATGTTCCTGCGTGAGGTGTTCAAGCAGGGCAGCATCGAGAGCCTGGATCAGGAGACCCTGTTCACCATCCAGCGCTTCTTCGAGAACAACCTGAATGTGTCTGAGACCAGCCGCGGCCTGTTTGTCCACCGCAACACGCTGGTGTATCGTCTGGAAAAGATCAAAAAGCTGACCGGTCTGGATCTGCGTGAGTTCGACGATGCCATCGTCTTTAAGGTGGCGTTGATGGTCAAGAAGTACCTGTCCAACAACCCGGCCAAATATTAAGCAAACGCTTGCGGCGCAAAGCCGTCGGCGCAGAACCGGCCGCTCGAAACCGATGCTGGCCGGTTCTTTTTGGTTTGGAGAAAATTATTGGGAGCGAAAAATGCATGATAGATTTTGAACACGTTTCAAAGCAGTACAAGCACAACGCAAAGCCTGCCCTGGAGGATGTCAACTTCCATGTGGATGATGGCGAGTTTGTTTTTCTGCTGGGTCACTCGGGCGCGGGCAAATCCACCCTGCTCAAGCTGATCCTGCGCGAGGAGACCCCCACCGAGGGCCGCGTGCTGGTGAACGGGCAGGATGTTGCCCGCCTGCGCCGCCGCAAGATCCCCTACCTGCGCCGTCAGATGGGCATCATCTTTCAGGATTTCCGGCTTATCCCCACCATGACCGTTTACGAGAACATTGCCTTTGCCATGCATGTTACCAACATCGGGCATAAGCAGATCAAAGAGCGCGTGAATTACATGCTGGAGCTTGTCCACCTGGAGGACAAGGCAAAGGTCTACCCCGACCTGCTCTCCGGCGGTGAGCAGCAGCGTGTGGCTGTGGCCCGCGCCCTGGCCCACGCCCCCAAGCTGGTGATTGCGGACGAGCCCACCGGCAACATCGACCCCGAGCTGAGCCTTGAGATGATGGAGCTGCTGGAGCGTGTCAGTGAGATGGGCATCACTGTGCTGGTGGTCACCCATGAGCACGAGCTGGTCCGTCACTTTGACCGCCGCGTGGTCACCCTGTCCGGCGGACACATCATCTCGGATGTGCCCACGGGCTCCATGATCCCCCAC
>NZ_JAFREK010000035.1:0-29750 GCF_017377535.1 Faecalibacterium sp. Marseille-Q4137 | reverse complement strand
AAATAGAACTAAATACTGCGCTAACGAGAAGCAATGGGACATATCTCCAAGCATCTCGAAAATCCACCCCAACATAAAAGGACATAAAAACCTTTATAATTGAGATATAGATAATACACGCAGCACATACAACGAACAAATACATTCTTTGTACTGTACTGTAAAATGTACTATCATTTGAATCTTCATATTCCGTGATAGAAGATATCCCCCATGCTTGCGAAAAAATCGATATAACAACATTAATTAGAGCGGGTATTTTTGCAGCGACAGTATATAATCCAAGCATCGCTGGCCCCAATATATACTCGATCATAACCTTATCAGAAGACTGTATTACCCACCACGAGATGTTATTTAAAATAAGTGGTGTAGAATACCAAAGCATCTCCTTTAAGAGCTTAGAATCATGCTCAGATCTTTTGAGCTCACTTGCGTACTTTCCAAATATAAACACAAGCAAATCAGTGAGACACAGTGCCAAAATATTCGCTAACAGGTATCCTCGTACTCCAATATGTTTAATTGCTAAAAGAAGTACATTCAAAGATGCCATACAAGCAGTCTTTAAGACACTTAACACCGCATAAAGTCTATTTTTTCCACAAGCCTTCAAGTAGTTAAATTGAATCGAGTCGACAATACTAATCACAGCATATACGCTCAAATACCATTTCCATTGTGTCAAGGGCTTGTATAGGCCTACAACTGGACCTAGTGCAATAGCAACCAGGATGTCTACTCCAATAATATAGTAGCCCACCCGAAGGACATCCTCTCTTTTAAAGTCCTTTGACAGGCCATATCGAATAATTGCATCATGGATTACTACCGACATGATTGGTGTAAGAAATTGTGCTACAGTAAATACTAAATCTGCTGTTCCATATTCCTCTGTTGTTAAATAGTTCGTATACAGAGGAACCATAAAGAAAAGAATTATCTTTGATCCAAAGCTTCCGAGTGAAAAGATCAAAGTATCTTTCATCAGGCTCAAATACTTTTTTTTCAAATTACATATTCCTCCGCATTCTTTTCTCTCTGCTCAATCTCAGGCTAAGATGCAGAAAACTTCATTTTTCCTGAATTTCAACATTCTTTTGCAATTGGAAAAGCTCTAAGTCTCAACGAATCTTAATATCAAAATAAAAGTGCCGATACCGCCAAAATCGTTGTTGAGTTATATCTAAAGAGGAGTCTCGACAATACGTAACTTCCTCCACATTTTATCAGAAACACCACTCAAACGGATATGTTGTCTGCCATTCTGGAGTCCGATAGATTGTGATAATGACTCCATACAGCGCAAACAGAATCAATGCTGCAACTGTTACGATCTTTCTATTTTTTCCACGTTTCAGCTTTGAAGCTTGTTCCGAAAATTCCGCCACAGCATAAACAGAAAATATCCCTGAAAATCGCGTTAAAATTGTTGCCTGATTCGCCGCAATCAAAATTACAATATTTACAAGTGCCATGCGATATAGCGACAACTCAACTACGCTCTGCCCTGCTTCCCATTTTTGATTTTTGATCCATCGTGGAACCATCAACATCAGTGCGTAGACAATAATTTTCAGAACAATTGCCAGTCGTGCCTGTCCGTCCATATACGCACCTGCCACGTAATATTGGTATTTAGGAAATATCCTCAATAGAAAGTTTATCATCGGCCACATCAGCAGAACAATTCCAACAGCACAAACTGCCATCAGTCTTTCAAACTTCCACTTCTTTTTCAACGAGTTCACTCGATGCTCTTCAAACCACCAAAGCATCGGCCATGTCAACAAAAAAACATATGCTACAGCATGGAATTGCGCTGCCAGAATCACAAGAACAACAAAGCGAAGCAATTTCTTTTCAATCAGCACATCATATGCAAAGAACAATATTGCCATCGCAAGTGCCTGCCGCTGTATGCTCATCCAGCCATCAATTTCCAGCATCTCAACGATTAGACAGACAAATAATCCCGGTGCTTTACACCACTTATTTAGCCACCGAGCGAGAGACAGATATACAATAGCTCCTTCTGCAATTAGAACACATTGTCGACTTGAAAACAACCTTGTCAGGACATATGTAAATAGCATATATCCCTTCTCGAAGCGGCCATTCGACAGAGCTTGCTTCAATGTCATATTACATACAGCATCAAATAACTCTGTATATGCCTGCGTATCATTACCAATGCTTTCGCTATGAAACATTGTCATTAACGCCAACGGAAGCAACGCCCAAAAGAGGTAAATTATCTTCTTTTTCTGATTCATTGGCCAAAATGCTTTCATAGCATAAGCTATCAAAACTTCATAGCCCACTAAGCCGAGAAATTCTACTGTTGCAAGCACACTTTCCTCCAT
This sequence comes from Faecalibacterium sp. Marseille-Q4137, assembly GCF_017377535.1. Taxonomy (NCBI): domain Bacteria; kingdom Bacillati; phylum Bacillota; class Clostridia; order Eubacteriales; family Oscillospiraceae; genus Faecalibacterium; species Faecalibacterium sp. Marseille-Q4137. Next base: position 27,384 of record NZ_JAFREK010000035.1, on the reverse strand, counting down.
AATTAACCATTTATCCACCAACAATAGACTTGTTCTAACCGATTTCCGCACCCTATATTAGAGAAGTTGCTTAATTTTAGGCGATCGGCATATTGCTCCCTCTTTACATTTTTTCGTAACGCTATTTCAAGCCGACTTGCCCAAGCCTCCGGCGTATCGTTCAAACTCACATAATCAACAAGATCTGTATATACCATCTCACGCGTAACTGTATCAGATACTATCATCGACAATCCCATCGCCTGTGCTTCAACGCCTGTTACTGGAAGTCCTTCAAAAAAGCTGGGTAGAAAAAATGCATCCATGCCCTGATACAATTCCACCGTATCGTTCCGGCTTCCCAGAAGCTTTATATATTTTGTAAGCTTTTTCTCTTCTATATAAGTTTTCACCCGTTCCTCAAGTGGCCCATTTCCAACCCACCAGTATTCTACACTCGGAACATTTTTTAATAAGCATTTAAAAACGTCAATTGCAAAAAATGGATTTTTTTGCTCTGCCAATCGTCCTACCGTTCCTACTACAAACTTGTCTGTAGCATTCATCTTTTGCCGCACAGATTTACGCATCGTTGGATCAAAGCGGTATTTTTCTGTTTGAATCACATTCGGAATCACCGTAAACCCTTGATCTTCGAACATTGCACGGCCTGCCAGCTGTGAACATGCCGCATAATTTGTCGCCAGCGAACGCAGCACTGGAAGAAAAAACCGATTTCGGAACGCTTTAGCAGGTGTCTCTCCCATTTTTGAATTATGGCTGTGCAAAATCCGTACCGGAACACCTGCCTTTTTTGCGCACCACATCATTGGAATAGAAATATGCAAGGTATTATCATGGACAATATCATACTGACCCTCTGACAAAATTTTATTACAGACTTTAACATGCTCAGGAAGGTTTTTTATGCCCGGCAGAAAAAACATTTTTCCACCTGCAGCCTCTACCTCAGCATAATAAACAGAGTCGCCCTCTTTGTAAGATGCAATATCCACCTGCACCTCATCATGATTGAGATTACGCAGGTAATTCATCACAAAGCTTGCCACACCGTTTGCAACAAAAAGATTAGGAACAAGCATTAACACTTTTATTTTTTTCATACAATTCTCTTATATCTGTAAGAACGAGTCATCCACATTCATGTCAACTTTTCTCATAATCAGATATTTGCTTTCTCTCGCTCTCTGCAAATTATCTTCTGTTAAAATATCCGGACTGTTCGCACCTTTTTGAAAATGTAAATATGTCAAATAATCCGTATTTTCATCTGCATAAGGCGATATCATCACCAATGTTTGAAAGAATGATTCATCCGGACAGGTTGCATTCTCATAGAATTTGTAATACTCCGGATGAGTAGTAATGTACTGCATAATCCAATCAATTATTTCTCTCTTTAATGCCCACCATGAACTTCCAAAATAGAATTCTATCCCTAGCTGTTTTCTCTCGAAAATTTTCCACGTCTGATTGTATCCTCCGGTGAATTCAACCCACCCCCTCTTGATGATCTTTTGCCACGGTTTTCTGCCAATAAGTTTAATTGGAAAATAGATTTGATTCCGTTTATCCAAATTGTTTTGTTGATGACTTCCATGGTTTTTACTATTCCAATACTGAACAAAATTCGTGCCATTGTGTTCTTCAAAAAACTTTACAATTTTATCTGCTGAACGAAGCGGCCAATCTTGTCCACTAATCAACCAATAGTAATCATAGCCCCCCCTTATACCAGCAACAGCTGTATTCAAAAGATTTAGCGTTGCCGTAACCTGCGAAATCTGTGCCCATTCCACCGAAACACGCTGTTCATCCGGAAGCACAAACACATTTTCCCTATGAATAATTTTATCTGTAAAGTCAGCCTTTTTATCAATATGAAGATAGCAATCAATATCCGGATGATTTAAACGTTCAAGCAATAAATTGATTTGTTTTGGATTTTTATGACATTGAATCAAGATTGCAATTTTCATTATATCCTCATTTCTTTTTTGAATCCCTGATGTTTCTATATTTAAGGAATCCATTCACCATATACCAGCACTCATAATAAGCGGCCTCTATCGGGTTCAATCCGATATACCGATATGTATTCCAATTCATCTTTGCAGCCTTGAACTTGTTGCCCGACTTCGATGACTTTGCAATTCTATAAATGAGTAGCGGCTCATCTACGCCATAGGCCTTTCGTCCATCCTTCAGGATGCTGAGCCAAATTGCAAAGTCTTCATGCATTCCATCGCCTACCGCATAGTACTTTGTATATAGCTCTTTACGGACAAGCGCAGAGGAATTGGACAACACATTCTGTTTCAACAGCTGCCGGTAGGTAACTTCTGCAGGAGCAGCTAGATACCAGTCGATTGGCTTGCCATCTGCATCCATAAAAGCGGAACCTGTGAACAGCAGATCAGCATTCGTTTTTTCTTGAAGAGCAATCTGCTTTTCAAGCTTTTCCGGTTTCCATGCATCATCACTGTCCAAAATAGCAATCCACTCACCTCTGGTTTCTTCCAATCCATGTTTCCGGGTGTAAGAAACGCCGCTGTTCTTTTTATTTGAAATCAATCGAACCCGATTGTCTTTTTTCGCAACCGCTTCAACCAGTGCTGCAGTTTTATCTGTCGAGCAGTCATTAACAACAAGCAGCTCAAAGTTGGGATAGGTCTGGTTCAACACAGAATTTATTGCCTGTTCAATCGTTTTTTCGGCATTGTAGGCCGCCATAATAATACTTATCAGCCCAAAATCCACCTGCATCACTTCGTCTCCTGTCCCATCGCCGTAGTCTGCCCCTCTGCCACGCCTTCCGTGCTCTCCGGCATAAACAGGATCTTGATGGTAGCCAGCATAATCTTCAGATCTTCCACAATGCTGGGATGCGCAATATACATCAGATCCATCTGCAGCTTATCGTAGGGGGTGGTGTTGTATTTGCCGTACACCTGCGCATAACCGGTCAGGCCGGCCTTGGCCTGCAGGCGGAGCGCAAACTCTGGCATCTCCTCACAGTACTGGGCTGCGATCTCCGGACGCTCCGGGCGGGGGCCGACGATGGACAAGTCACCCTTGAGGATATTCAGCAACTGAGGAAGTTCATCCAAACGGCAGGCACGGATAATATGGCCCACCTTGGTAATACGGTCATCTTTATCACCGGTGGAAAGACGCGCCACACCATCTTTTTCGGCATCCACACGCATCGAGCGGAACTTCAGAATCTCAAACTGCTTACCATCTTTGGTCAGACGAACCTGCTTATAGAACGCGGGGCCACCATCGGATTTCACCGCAATGGCTGTAATCAGGAGGAGCGGGCTAAGAACGATCAGTGCAATCAGGGAGATCACAATATCCATTGCCCGTTTCACAAACAGATACTCCGGGCTTGCCATATAGCGCCCCACCCGCAGAACCGGCAGATGGAACATGTGCATCGGCTGTGAACCGCTCATGATCACATCGCCCACACGAGGGATCACAAACACATTGATGCCCTGTCCCACACAGTATTTCAGGATGATATTGCGCTCATGGCTGTGAACACCGCTGATGAACACGCTCTGCATTCCATCCAGCAGGCTCAGATCATTCAGGCACTCTTCAACGTTCAATGTCATCTTGACATCGTACTTTTTCGAGAGGCCGTATTCATTGATGAGCTTTTCCAGTCCATGCCGGACATCGTAGACCACTGCGGTGGGTTGAGGCGGAAAAGTCCGGAAATACCAGGTATGGGCGCATCTTGCCCACAGGGTTGCCATCACGACCTGTCCTGCAATCGCCGCGATGCCCGGCAGAATATTGCAGAGCCGTCGAGACATCAGGCAGATCACGATATACAGGATGCCGTCTGTCGCCATTGCCGCCAGCACTTGCCCATAAATCAACTCCGAAATACGCTGCAAAGACATCCAGAACGCATCGTAGACTTTTCCCAGCAGGAAGAACAACACCGCAAACAGACCGATCATAGCCCAGTTGCCCTTCCAACCAAACTTTGCATAGACCTGATACGAATAATACAGCTCCCAACAAAGTGCAAACGGAATCGTGATCATAATCAGATCAATCACTTTCACGAACTTTAGCATTACATCGTGCTGAAATTTTGACATAGTACCCCAATAACTCCTTCAATTGTTTTCTTTGGTTCTCATCAGCCTTCCTGATGCTGCCGTGGGTCAAGCTTTTTCCACTGCATTTCAACAGCATCCAACAAAGCCTCATACTCCTCCTATCGCAATCAAGGAGTATCCTCCATTTGAATCGTTGAGGGCATAGTCTGATTTTTTCTGCGACATCGTGATTTATTTCAACCTGTAACTCCTGTCCGACCCTTTATAAAGCCTGCGTGTAATGCGCTCCAGCTCCTGTCTCTTACGGCCTAAGTCAGAGTGAACATATCGCTGTAGCGTGATCGTTGCATTGGAATGGCCTAACAGTTCGCTCAAGGTTTTGATATCACATCCAGCCTGCAGGCAGGTCGTAGCGAACGTATGACGCAGAACATGTGGGTGAATTTTTCGGATCCTGGCCTGATTCAGGTAACATTGGATGCTCTTGCGGTAACAGCGTGGTTCTACAGGCCGTTCCTCGTTCCCGGAGAGAAACCATGTGGTATCGCTGTATTTTCTGTGCAACTTGCGTAGAGTTCTCAGCAACGGCTTCGGAAGCGGAAGTTCACGGTTAGAATGCTGTGTTTTGGGGGTCTGGATCACAACTTTTGTATGACCATTCCCACAACAGATTCGACAGACAGTGCGCCGGATTATTACTGTGCCTTCATCAAAATCAAAATCCCCCCACTGCAGGCCGCAGACCTCCCCGATTCGCAATCCAAGTTCCATTTGCAGAAGCATCCCGATTTTACGGGTGGTTGGTTCTGACAAAAGAAATTCCCGGAGAGAATCCTGTTCTGTCCGGGTCAAGGGTTGTGGTTCTGGTTTCTGTGTGTGTGGCAGTTTGACGCATATCTCGATGGGCGGCATGAGGTGCAGATGTGCAGCATACTTGCAGATTCGCCGCAGCATCCCAAGACATTCCTGTGCCGAGGATGCGCCAAGTGGCTTGTGGCTCCGGTCTGTGGGCGATAGAATTTGAAGAAAAAGACGTTCCAGCAAAGAATCCGTCATACTTGAGACCGGCAGACTGCCTAAAACAGGAAGAAAATATTTGTGCAGAGTGTACTGATAATGAACATATGTGGATTCTTTGACACTCTGCCTGATAGCCGTAAGCCAAAGCGCTGCCAGTTCTGAAAAATGCATCGACTTCCCGGAGAGCTGATAGAATCCGGACAGAGCTTTCTGCTTGATCAGTTCTTCCCGGACTTCGCTGTACGCATATCCATACAGGTACCCCCATACGGGTTTTCCTTCGGCGGTGCGCCCTTTGATATAACGCCCCTCCCAGCGGCCGTCCTTTCGCTTATGGATATTTTCTCCTCGTTTTGCCATCTGAATGCCTCCCTTTACTTGACCCTTGTTTGACTCCTTGTGAGCAAAGAAACGCTTCCGCAATTTCCATAAATTGCATTTCTTGTCTAAAATCGGATGAAATCGCATTAGAATGTTGTTTTTTCTCCGTCAATTTGGAATGATACAAGGTATTTCTATTGAAGTGCTGGTAAATTCATGATAAAATAAGGCGAGAATTGGTACAAGGCGAAAAATAAGAGGTATCTTCCATGATTCAAATGGAAGATACTCCTTGATTGCGGCAAGAGGAGCATGAGGCTTTGTTGGATGCTGTTGAAATGCAGTGGAAAAAGCTCGACTCATGGCAGCACCAGGATGGCTGAGTGAGAACCAAAGAAAACAATTGAAGGAGTTATTGGGGTATTATGTCAAAATTTCAGCATGATGTGATGTTGAAGATCGTAAAAATCATCGATTTGGTAATGATCACAATTCCGTTTGCACTTTGTTGGGAGCTGTATTATTCGTATCAGGTCTATGCAAAGTTTGGTTGGAAGGGCAACTGGGCCATGATCGGTCTGTTTGCGGTGTTGTTCTTTCTGTTAGGTAAAGTCTACGATGCGTTCTGGATGTCTTTGCAGCGCATCTCAGAGCTGATTTACGGACAGGTACTGGCAGCCATGGCAACCGATGGCATTCTGTACATTGTCATCTGCCTGATGGCCCGGCGGCTCTGCAATCTTCTGCCGGGCATCGCAGCGATTGCCGGACAGATCCTGATGGCCTCAATCTGGGCGAAGTTGGCGCATGGATGGTACTTTAATACATTCCAGGCCCAGCCGACTGCAGTCGTTTATGATGTTCGTCATGGATTGGAAAAGCTCATCAATGAGTACGGTCTTTCAAAAAAATACGATGTCAAGATGACCTTGAACGTTGAGGAATGCCTGAACGACCTGAGCCTGCTGGATGGAATGCAGAGCGTGTTCATCAGCGGTGTCCACAGCCATGAGCGCAATATCATCCTGAAATACTGTGTGGGACAGGGTATCAATGTGTTCGTGATCCCTCGTGTGGGCGATGTGATTATGAGCGGTGCCCAGCCGATGCATATGTTCCATCTGCCTATGCTGCGTGTGGGCCGCTACATGGCAAGCCCGGAGTTCTTGTTTGTCAAGCGTGCCATGGATATTGTGATCTCGCTGGTGGCACTGGTTATCCTGAGTCCGGTGTTTCTGATTACGGCTATTGCAGTCAAATCTGATGGTGGTCCTGCATTTTACAAGCAGGTGCGCCTGACCGAAGACGGCAAGCAGTTCGAGATCCTCAAGTTCCGTTCCATGCGGGTGGATGCAGAAAAAGACGGCGTGGCCCGCCTTTCCACCGGCGATAAGGACGACCGTATCACGAAGGTCGGCCATATTATTCGTGCCTGCCGTTTGGATGAACTTCCCCAGCTTCTGAATATCCTAAAGGGTGACTTGTCCATCGTCGGCCCCCGCCCGGAACGGCCTGAGATTGCTGCCCAGTACTGTGAAGAGATGCCGGAGTTTGCACTGCGGCTTCAGGCCAAGGCTGGCTTGACCGGTTACGCGCAGGTGTACGGCAAGTACAATACGACTCCTTACGATAAACTGCAGATGGATCTGATGTACATCGCCCATCCCAGCTTGATTGAGGATCTAAAAATTATGCTGGCGACCGTGAAGATCTTGTTTATGCCGGAAAGCACGGAAGGTGTGGCAGAGGGTCAGACTACGGCGATGGGGGATACAAACAAATGAAAAAAGTTTTAATTGTAGCCCATTATAGCCGGTTTCTGGTGCAGTTTGAGTTGAACGATGTGAAGTTACTGCAGGGCATGGGATATGAGGTCCATTATGCAACAAATTTTGAGCATGAAGATATGTATGCGGATGCAGTTCAGGTAATCCGTGAGCATGGTGTCATTCTGCACCAGGTGGATTTTGTCCGTTCTCCTTACAACATTTCAGCAAATATCAAAGCATACAAACAACTAAAGCATCTGATGCAGACCGAGATGTTTGCCGGAGTTCACTGTCATACTCCGATGGCAGGTGCACTGGCGCGTCTGGCCGCCAATGCAACCCGCACGGCACCAGTGCTCTATACCGCCCATGGCTTCCATTTTTATAAGGGATGCCCTCTGAAAAACCGGGTGATCTACCAGACCACCGAGACCTTTTTAGCGCGCTATACCGATGCCCAGATCACCATCAATCAGGAGGATTACGCCGCCGCACAGAAATTTCCCCTGCGTGGCAAGGCGTACTATGTACCCGGAATCGGCGTGGATGTGAAGAAGATCTCTTCCGTGCAGGTGGATCGAGCCACAAAGCGGGCAGAACTGGGCATCCCGGAAGATGCGTTTGCGTTCCTCACTGTGGGAGAATTGATTCCACGGAAAGGTCATGAGCTCTTGATCAGAGCTTTTGCAAAATCAAACATTTCGGGGGCACAACTTTTAATTTGTGGTAGTGGCAGAGAAAAGGAGCACTTAACTGCCTTGATTAAAGAACTTGGGATATCGGACAGAGCGCATTTGCTTGGCTTCCGGAATGACATATATGAACTGCTGAAATGTGCGGATGCCTTTGTATTTCCATCCAAACAGGAAGGACTGCCAGTGGCTTTGATGGAAGCAATGGCGGCGGGCCTGCCCTGTATTGCAAGCCGCATCCGTGGCAATGTTGACCTGCTGCCAGACAGCCGGTATCTGTTTGAGTCATCGGATGAGGCCGCATTATGTCAGCTGATGTGCGATGTTGTGGACGGCGTTCAGGTCGGGCAGGAGTATGCCCGGAACAAAAAGACACTGGAACAGTACGATGTACGGAACGTCAGTGAGCAGATGAAGAAGATCTATACGGAACTGCTGGGAGACTGAAAAAAATGAGGGTTCTTCACTTATTGAAAAGTACAAAATATTCTGGTGCCGAGAATGTAGTGCTTACGATTATGTCGCTCTTCCCGGAAGCAGAGATGATCTATGCCTCTCCGGATGGCCCGATCCGTAAAGTTGTGGAAGCCAGAGGTCTGAAGTTTTATCCGCTGGAAAACACCTCTGTCGGTGCCGTCCGGAGGGCAATCCGGGACTTGAAGCCCGACCTGATCCATGCACATGATTTCAGTATGGCGACCTGTGCCGCATGGGCGGCCGGAAAAACTCCGGTGGTGGCACATTTTCATAACAACCCGCTCTGGCTGAAGAAGGTCTGTCCGCAGTCTGTTGCGCTGGCACTGTCATTGCCCCGCATCCGAAATGTAATCAGCGTATCGAATTCCATTGAAGCGGAATATATCTTCCGGGGGCTTCTAAAACAAAAAAATACCGTGGTCGGCAATGTGGTAAACTGTGCCGATGTCCGGCAAAAGGCGCAGGAAACGTGCAATTGTGCACAGGTCGATCTGGTTTATCTCGGGCGGATGACCGATCCGAAGTGCCCCCTCCTGTTTTGCCAGATCGTGCAGAGGCTCCAGGAGAAGCGGCCACAGATCACCGCACGCATGATCGGTGACGGCGAGCTGATGTCCCAGGTAAAGGATTATATCCGACAAAGCGGACTGGAAAGCAATGTTGAACTGGCAGGTTTCCAGAGCAACCCTTACCCCTATCTGAATGCCGGCAAAGTCATGGTCATGCCCTCTGCATGGGAAGGCTTTGGTCTGGCTGCCGTGGAAGGCATGTGCCTTGGCAAGCCTGTTGTGTGCAGCGGTGTCGGCGGGCTGGCAGATATTGTGGACGAAACCTGTGGAGCGGTTTGCAAAACGATCGACGAGTACTGCAGCGCTATCCTGAAACTGCTGCAGGATGAAAATGCTTATTGCCGCTGTTCCGCAAATGCGGTTGGAAAGAGCATGCAATATACGGATATGCAGCGCTATACCGTAGCCATAAAGTCCATTTATGAATCAACTCTGGAGGGAAGCAGAAATGCCTGATTGTCTGATGGTAACGGTGCTGACCCCGACCTATAACCGTGCCAATACATTGCCCAAACTGGTTGACAGCCTTTGCAGACAGACCAGAACGGATTTCCAGTGGCTTGTTATCGATGATGGCAGCACAGATGATACCGAAGCGTATATGGAAGCGTTAAAGCAGCAGAATCTTCCGTTTGAGTGGGAATACCACAAAAAGGAAAACGGCGGAAAGCATACCGCTCTGAATGCAGCTCATCCTTATATCAAGGGTGATGTTGTCCTCATTCTGGACAGCGACGACTACCTGACACCGGATGCAGTTGAAACAGTCGAGCGGGAATGGCCCTGTTATCGGAATCGACCCGATCTTTGCGGCATGAGCTATTTCAAAGGCAAGGAAGATGGCACACATTTAGGTGTTGCAAACCCAGCAGATTTTTATGTAGCTGACCATCTTCATTACCGGGTAAATCAGGGCATCAGGGGCGATCATTGTGAAATCGTGCGGGCTGACCTATTCAAGAAATATCCATTCCCAGTTTATCCGAACGAGCGCTTTATGGCGGAAAGCTGGCTTTGGAATGCGATGGCCCTGAACTACAAGACGGTGTATCGCAATAAAACCATTTACATCTGCGAATATCTGGAAGGCGGACTGACAAAAAGCGGCCGTGCACTGCGAATGAAAAGCCCCCTTGGAATGATGGATGACTGCCGCAGCTACCTGAACGATGAAGTCTGCCTGAAAGTCCGGGTCAAAGAGATGTTGCTCTATTGGGTGTACGCAAGGTGCGCCGGCTATTCGTTTGCAAAAGCACTATCAACAAGCGGCAGACCCGTCGGGATGACTTTAACAGCAATCCCCGGTTGGATGCTGTACTTTTACTGGAAGAAAAAATATTTGAAATAATGAGGGTGTGCGGTGGTTTATTTTCTGGTCATTGATGCGGTATTGTTTCTTTCCGCATGGTGCAAGCCGAAACAGTCAAAAATTCTGTTTGGGGCATCAATTTTCATATTGTGGTTTGTGATGGCATTCCGTAATGTAAATCTTGGCGGAAGTGATGCCTATGTGTATCAGCAGTGGTTTTATACTGCGGTTCCAAAATTATCACAATTTGAGTTCAATCCGTTTGTGTTTCAACGAGACATTCAGGCTGAGTGGGGTTTCGGCTGGCTTTTCACATTGCTTGCTTCCTTCATCAAAACCTTTGCAGTTGATTACATCGTATTTCAGGTCTTTTATGTGACACTGAGCTTCCTCCTTCTGGCTGTGATTCTCCATGATATGGAACTCACTGTGCAGGAAAAATCGCTGTTCATGTTTTCCTATCTGTCGCAGCAGATGGTGTGGTTTTTCTGTGTCCTGCTTCGGCAAAATCTTGCAGACCTGCTGGTCTGGTATGTTTTGGAACATCCATTCAAACGCCACCCATGGTTGAAAAAAATTCTGCTCCTCTATCTTGCCACCTTACTGCATACTTCTGCCTATATTGCAATCGCTGTTATTCTTGCCTTGAAAATCATAAAACGGTTCCCGATCAAAAAAGTTGTCTCCGGGGCACTGCTTCTGGGAACAATTTTATTCTTTGCCGGAACAAAAATCATCTCATTTATGCTCGCTTTTATGGCTGCACTTGATCCGCGGTACGGCATGTATCTTAACGCTTCCGGTGAGCGTTCCAACATCGTCAATTTTGCATTGAGAGGTTTTTTTCTGGTTCTGCTGTACCTGGAATACCGGAAGAACGCTTCTCCGGAGGGAAGAAAATATCTTTATATCAGTGCTTTCTGCTTTTTAATTGGTTCTATTCCGCAGGCACTGGCAGTACGGATGACGGAATATTTTGTGATTGCAAATCACTATTCCATTGCCAAGTTCCCAGAACTTTTTGAATCAAAAAGTCGGAAGCTTGCTGCGATATTATGTTTTGCTTTCTTCTTCATGGTTTTTGTGCGATTTGCAAATGTAAATGCAACATTCCTGAAAATATACCAATTTAACTGGAATTAACTACTGGAGGAAAATATGGTCTCAGTCATCATTCCATGCTACAATAGCGAAAAAACAATTGGCTCCTGCCTTGAGAGTATTTTAAATCAAACATATTCTGATATTGAGGTTATTACTGTAGATGATGGTTCCACAGACAAAACCAGTGAAATCATTCAAACTTATTCAGATAGAGACAGTCGTATTCTTTTAATTAGAAAAGAAAATGGTGGTGTATCATCTGCAAGAAATCTTGGAATACATGTGGCTCATGGGGATTGGCTTCTTTTTGTTGATTCAGACGATACTATTTTAAATACGCACATTGAAACATTAATAAAAAATGCAGTTTCACCTAGTAGTATTGTTATTTCCGGGTTCAAAGAAGTGCGAGACGGTAAAATTCTCGATGGAATAAAAATGCCTACAGAAATTTATGAGCCAAAAGATGGCCTAGCCATTGGAATTGGCATGATTCCATACCCGATGAATTATAGGATCGCATTTGCAGGTCCTTGGGCGAAACTTATCCCTAAAAAAATTGTAGTTGAAAACAATATTTTCTTTCCAGAAGATCTTTCTTTGGGTGAGGATACTCTTTTTATTTATGAATGTTACAGCCACTGCGATAAGATCGTTATTGTACATGAGCACTTATATTTATATCATATAATATCTAATTCAGGCTCACTATCTTCTAAAGGTACAGTGGGGATGGAAATGACCATTGAAAGCCAACGAAGGCTTTATGCAAAAAAAGTATCGCTTTTACTGGAAAAAGGTATTTTAGATGACTATCCTCAAATATATCATGGAACATATATAGCTCTTTGGTGGTCTATCCGAAATACTGCATATGGAGAAAGAGTAAAATATTCCGATATCAAGCAGGCCTTTACAAAACTCATATCGGATAAAAATATTCAAACCGGTGCACTTTTTTGCAATCCAGAAGATATCAAAGAACGTGTTATCTGTTACTTGATTCGACACAAGAATATAACCTTTTTATGTTCAACCGTATACATATTGAATTTTTTCTTAGGCAAAAAGAGTTGATTTCTTTTCTTTAGAAAAAATATTTCAGAAAGATTCTTCGAAATCATGAACGAACGAAAAAAAGGCGCAGCATTATCCTACATACAAGTGTTCCTAAGCGTAGTTGTCAGCATGATCTACGTCCCGGTTCTTCTTCACTTTCTTGGACAGAGTGAGTACGGATTATATCAGATCGTCGGCTCATTCTTTTCCTATGTCACCGTTTTTGAATCCTGTGTGTCGGCCGGTATTCTAAGAAACTACTGTAATGCATTGGGGCGCAGCGACCATGAAGAAGCCGCTGTGACTCTGTCGATGGCAAGAAACATCTATCGTTTTCTGGCTCTCATTCTGGATCTGGTCGGAATCGCCGTGGTGTTTGCCTTCCGGAGCTTCTACGCCGGTTCATTCAGTACCTCGGAACTGAACGAAAGCGTTGCCATTCTGATCCTGCTGTTCGTAAATATGACCTTCACCTTGCAGGGTTCGGTTTATCTGACTGTGCTTACCGGGCATGAGAAGTACACCTTTTTGCGGATATTATCCATCCTGATGCAGATCATACAACCGCTTCTGGTCATTTTGTGCGTCAGCCGGATCCCGTATGCGATCACAGTCTCGGTGGTGATCGTCCTTCTGAACCTCCTGACCATTGGAATTCGGTATGGCTATGTGACCCGAAAACTAAAAATCCAGATCACAAAACAGCCCAAAGATTCCCGGATCGTGAAGAGCATCCTCGGCCTTTCTGCGGCCATCCTGCTCGGAAGCATTGCGGATCAGATTTTCTGGAAAACAGATCAGATCATTCTGGGACGAATGTTCAACACCGCAGTCGTTGCAGTTTATTCTGTCGGTGCTCAGATTTACATGATGTATATGCAGTTTGGCACACAGGTCTCAGGTGTTTTCTATCCCAGAGTCAGCGCCTTGTATCAAGAAGAAAACGGTCTGCAGAAAGTATCGGATTTGTTCATCCGGATAGGACGGATCACCTTCTACATCATTCTTCTGGTTTTATCCGGCTTCATCATTTTCGGACGTGAATTTCTGCTGCTGTGGGTCGGAGAAGGCTACGAAGAAGCCTATTGGGTTGCGATCATCGTCATGCTTCCATTTTCCATCGATCTTGCGCAGAATCTCGGGCTTTGCATTCTACAGATCAAGGGACAGTATGGCTTTCGTGCAAAGATTTATTTCCTGAGCGCTGTCCTGAATATTGTAACAACTGTCTTGTTTACAAAATTGATTGGAATTGTAGGTGCCGCACTTTCCACTAGCATTTCGATGTTCCTGACCAGCGGCCTGATCATGAACTGGTACTTTCAAAAACGAGCCGGTCTCGACATCCGGAAATTCTGGAAGGAGACTCTGCCCATTATCATCGCCACACTTTTGCTGACCACTGGGGCGCTCCTGCTCAAGCATTTTCTGGTATCTGAGAGCGCTGGTTCCTTCCTGACGTTCGGGTTGGAAGTTATTCTTTACACCACACTCTACGGCATCGTCATGCTTAAAATCGTGGCAGACCGTTCCGAAAAGGAACAATTTCTTCAAATTGTCACAAGCTTGACCCTCACTCTAAAACGAAAATAAGTGCCCACCTAACGAAACCACATGCTTTTTAACATTGGGGGTTGTAATGCCGGGTGGCATTCGATTTGGACATCTGCCGGATATAGCGATTTTGACCCACCCGGAGCGCCTCAAGCAGATGCAGCCTTGGGGAAATCTCGTCTGGAAAAACTTTGCATAACAACCAAAATGGGGCATCCGATTTAAACGTCGGGTGCCTTTTTTCTTTGTGGCAACGTGTTTTCTCTGAACAGCCACCATATTTTGTCCTGGACTGGGGAGAACAGATAACTCTTCCCTTCAGCCGGAATGACCCCCGGCTCCAGATTTTCAACCACCCCCACCCCACTTCTGACTACCTCTGACTTCCGCCAAACAAAAAGCCAGCATATCATACGCAAATCGTACAATACACTGGCCATTCCGGTTATTCTCTTATCCGGCTTTCTGCGTGAGCCACTTTTCCACTGTCTCCATGCTGAAGTCAATCGCTCTTGCAATCTGCTCTATCGTCAGACCCTGCTCATAGAGGTTCTTCGCCGTCATCTGAGCCTGTTCTTCCCGACCCTCTGCATGACCTTCTGCACGGCCTTCTGCATAGCTTTCATCTCGCAGATCTTCCATCACTTTACACATTTCGCTCACTCCCTTCGGATTTTCCTTCAGATACCGGGTCTTCTCGGCAAGGATCTCAAAATTCATATCATCGGCGCTGGTACAGTTGAAGTCGTGCATCAGCTTGCCAATGTCAGAGTCATCCCGATATTCACCGTTTACATACAGGACTAAACCGGAATGTCCTACTCCATCCGCAGATGCCGCCACACCGCAGAACGACATTACATGATATTCAAAATAAGATGTTCAGATACTTTTCTGCTTCTGTGCGGATAATCTGCAAATCATCTTCATATCCCATGACTTTGCAAATGTAAAAAGCTTCCCGATAGCGTTCGACACTCTCCTCCTTTTTTCCAAGAAAGAAGTCGCATTCAGCTTCGATTTCCAAACACGAGTGAAGCACCTGATAATGTCCATATTTTATACATGCTTCTTTTCCGTATCTTGCCACCTTTGCGCCTTCCTCATACTTTTGCGACAAATCCAACGATCTGGCAAAATTATACAAAACCAAGGGAAGCATCCTGTTTGAAGTAACCGTTTCCGGAAGATGCTTTCTTATATATTGAAGCAGTCGATAGAAAATATCGGCTGCTTTTTCATTGTCACCGCTCAAAGAATACGCATTTCCAATTTGATTGACCAGTTTCATTTCATCCAATGTAAAGAGAAAGTCTTCAATTTTGTCCAGTTGAAAATCCGGTATGGTCATCCGAATGGCTTGCAACAACATTTGAATCCGTTCGTCATTTGAATATCTTTTATCCAATCCTCCCAAAAGGACTTTCGATCGAAGAATAAACTGTTGTGTGATTTGATCATCCGGCTTTGCAATTTTCTCAAGCCGACTTATTTTGTCAAAGCCTTCCTCAACGCACTTTAGCGCATTACAGGAAACAATTTCCTTCTTGAGTGCTTCTATTTCCAGTTCTTCCGGTGTTACCAGCGCATAATATCGGTCATCCGGCAGACCAAGGCGCTGCAGAATCGCATTGATTCGATTTCGGCTGGGGGTCTGTTTTCCGTTTTCAAATCTGGACAATGTAACAGATTCACAAATGCCTGCACAAACCTGCTCCTGTGTCAACCCGAGATCCAAACGCCGCTGGCGGATATACTCCCCCAATTTGTAATTCTGCATTTAGCAATTCCCTCCAAACTTTAGTATTGCCATAATTGTAATATACTAGATTTTGTACATGTGTGCAAGCGTCTCTTATGAAAACCTGTCGTCCCATGTAATTTTTTATTACACCAGACGATATGGTCAATTGAAATCTTTTGTGATAAAATACAGAAACAGCAGATGAAATGCATTCTAAGCTCTTTGACATACGCATGGAGGAAACAATGATACACTATCTGAAAAAGCAATGGAGGCTCAGTACCCTCACCTGCTTGTTTGCCATCATCGCCTATGGTGCTCAGGCTCTGATTCAGCTTGCCTTGATGAAGATTTTTGATGCCGTGGTATTGCTGGATCTGCGGAGTACTATCTTTTGGACGGCAGTTGATCTGACCTGCTGGGGAGGCTATTTTCTTTTTACTGCTTTACAGGAGCATTGTCAGACCAAAACAATTCGCGCTTTGAACAATACGGTGCGAGATGGGCTGTATCACTCCTTCCTGCGCAAGAGCCATACCGATTTTCATCAGTCCGACACCGGAGAATATCTCGCCCGGCTGACCAATGATATGAAGCAATTAGAACAGCTTGCGTGGATCCCCTTCTTCGGCTGTGTAGGCAGAATTGCGCAGATCGTGTTCAGCATTTTGGGACTTGCCTTTTTGCATTGGTCGTTGGTTGTTTTTTCCGTGATCACAGCAGTTGTCCTTTGGCTCTCCCCAAAACTGTTCCAGAAGAAGCTGGAACTACTGGGGCAAAGCTGCGGTGTACAGCAGACTGCCGCCATCAACCATTTGAAAGACCTTCTGACAGGCTTTGACGTACTCCAGTTTTTTGGCAGAGGAAATCTCTTTCTCCAGCAGGGAAATAGGATCAGCGATGACATCGAAAAGCCCAGTTGCCAGCTGAGCTATGGCAAATCTCGCATGGAGGCGTTGATTGGCTTTATCAACGTCGCACTTCAGCTCGGTTCGCTTGTGCTGATTGCTGTGCTGACCAGCATGGGGCTTGTCACCACAGGCACACTTGCAGGTGGTGTCAATCTGATCGGAGGCGTGGCAAACGGCTTTAACAGTTTGGCCGGTTTGCGTCTCTCCCTCTCAGCCAGCAAGCCCTACTTTTGCAAGCTGCCAACGGTCGATACTGATTCCAAATCGGAAGAGATTGCTCCTATGTCACCGCTGAAAGACTCCATTACGGTAGATAGAGTTTCTTTCTGCTATGATGAGAAAAAGCCCATCCTGAAAGATGCCTCCTTCCACTTTGAAAAGGGCAAAAAGTATGCCCTGACAGGACCCTCCGGCTGTGGAAAATCCACTCTGCTCAAGCTGCTTTTGGGCTGGCTGCCGGACTACACCGGTACGATTTCGTTTGACGATGTGGACATTCACACCATTACACCCGCTCAGCTCCAGCAACAGATGAGTTACATTGAGCAGAATGTGTTCCTGTTCAATACTACGATTCGGGAGAACATCACACTGGGTGAAGATTTCTCGGAAGAGCAGCTGCATGCGGCCATTCAGGGCAGTGCCCTTGCCGCAGATTTGGCCGCCATGCCCGATGGCCTTGACACCGTTGTAGGTGAGAATGGCAGTAATCTTTCCGGCGGTCAGAAGCAGCGTGTCGCCATTGCCCGTGCCCTGATTCACAATCGCTCCATCCTGCTGGTAGACGAGGGCACCAGTGCGCTGGATCAGAAAAACGCCGACCTTGTGGAAAAGAGCCTGCTTACCAATCCCGACCTGACACTGATCCTCATCAGCCACCACCTGTCGGCAGCGCGCCGTGCGCAGTTCGACCGTGTGTATGAGCTGGCACCTGTAACACAATGATCGCCCTGTAATTTCCCCTCAAATCATAAATACGCCCTGCATGCCGACCAGTGCCGGTGTGTGGGGCCTTTTGCAGTGAAACCGAAACGCTCCACAAGGCTGCTCATATCCTGACCACCAAGGACAAGCCTGCCGATTGCACGGACGACCCCTTCCTTGTGGAGAAGATGTGTGCCGAGTTGGAGGGCCGATGCATAGTAGTTCAGCGTGGTTGAGGTCTGTGCATGTCCAAGCCGCCCGGAGACCGTTGTGATCGGTACATGTGCCGCAATCAGGATGCTGACATTCGAATGGCGGAGGCTGTGGAAGTGAATTGATGGGAGATCGTGTGCTTCCAGAAACTTCGGAAACCAGGACGAGATGATATCCGGGTCCATCGGCTCTCCATTCCATTTCGTGAATAGCATATCGTTATCCACCACTTTGCCATTTTCCAGTGTGACCTTGCGCACCCACACTGAGCCGATCCGGAACCTCTCTACTTTTTGGTATCGCCGGTACTCCTGCAGCAGTTCCACGCAATCCGCTCCTATGCGCAGGCATCTCTTGCCTCGTCTGGTTTTCGGTGCATTGAACACAAGGCATATCCCGGGGATGGACTGGACTGTCCGCTTGATGGAAAGCGTCCCCTTCTCAAAGTCAATGTCCGACCAGCGAAGGGCACAGATCTCACCCCGCCGGGCACCAAGCAGCAAGGCCAGCTGAGTGATCACGCTGTACTGCGGCGGTGCATCCAAGAGGGCATCCAACAGCTTTGGGATCTCTTCCTCGGTCAGCACCCGAACATCGATTTCCTCGGCTTTGGGGTGTTCTGCACGGGAGCACGGATTTTCGTTGATCAACCCCCACTGAACCCCTTTCTTAAAGATGCTGGAGAGCATGGCCTGGTATCGAATGACGCTGTTGTTGTTCAGCTTCCCGTCCTTTTTGGTATGCTCCACAAACGCCTTTGAGAAGGCCAGCCCCACTGCAGCGGACACCTTTTCCGCCGTCTTTCGGCTCACACTCTTACCCGCATAGACCATCCGCATGGTGTCCTGACCGATCCCGGCCTTTTTCGCCAGTTCACCCCGAGTTCCACGCGGGAGCAGGTTCAGAAGGGCTTTCGTGGCAGTGTAGGTACTGTCCCGGCGGACTCCCCTCTCCTCCAGATTGTTGTAGAACGCCATCACATGCGCCGGCTTGATCTTGGACACCTTGAGATGCCCGAGTCCGGCGCTGATCCGGCCACGCATCCTTCTATAATCGTAGAGCGTCTTGGCCTTCAGCTGCTTGTTGGCGTATTCCTCAAACCAGCGGTCGATCAGGTCATCCAGCAGCATGTCTGAGTCCAGCACGAGGCCGTTCGTGACCTGCTGCGAATCCTCTCTGACCGGCTCTCCCTGTGCGAAGAACTGGGCCAGCGTGTCCATGTTGACCAACCACTTTCGGCTTGAGATGGCCGTATAGCAGATCTTGCCCGTTCGGCAGAGCTTGCGGACATATTCGGGTGTCACGTTGAACCGTGCGGCGGCGTTTTTCACGCTGGCCATAGTGGGATAAGGGTTCAGAACAGTTTAGAGTCCCCTCAGCCCGCCAGATGCCCCCACGTCATTCATTTTTAATTAAATCCTCCGGCAGGTGCTCCGGTATGCGCACAAAGCCCCTTTGAAGCTGTCGCATTTCTGTCGCACTTTTCAAGCCCCGCCGGGCGGATATAACAAAAAGAAACCCACGATCCAAGCCGCATTTGAAACGGTGAATCGTGGGTTTTCCTTTGGTGCGCTCGAGGGAACTCGAATCCCTGGCTCTCTGATTAAAAGAATCCAAGGTGCATCATTCGTCAAATTCCAAAAGTTCGAAGAAGCGCTATTTTTATCGTATCATCGTAAAACACGCCTTTGCACACACCGCATTATTTGCATACAGTGTAATGCTTTGCAACCGTTATCCAGCTATTCAGGTGTGCAAAAAGCGTGCAAAAATGTGCAGACGGGCAAAACAAAGCCCAATGGACAAATCAACCACTGGTTTTATGGCAAGGTTTAGGACATCCGAACAGACACCGTTTGATATAGAAATGAGGTTCACCATGAACAAACTGCTTTCCTGCCGCCATTGAGAAAAAAATCCCCACAGCCACAAAAAGGACTGTGGGGATTGCTTTTATGGTGAAGGAGAAAGAGAATAACGTGTTAACCCTTGTCCGCGCCGGAGGTGATGCCCTCGACGTAGAACTTCTGCATGATGACAAACAGAATGGAGATGGGGATAGACACCAGCACACCGCCTGCACAGAAAAGCGCAAAGTAATTGTTGATCAGGGTCTTTTGCAGCATATTATACAGACCGATAGCCACTGTCCAGTCGGCAGAGACGCCCGAATTCAGGATCATTTTTGCCATCACGAAATCGGTCCATGGAACCATGAAAGAGCTGATGATGGTATAGACCAGGATCGGCTTGGACATGGGCAGAACGACCTGAAAGAACACACGGGCATCGGATGCGCCGTCCAGCTTGGCGGCTTCCCGCAGGGAGATGGGGATGGTATCAAAGAAGCCCTTGCAGATCAGATAGCCCAGACCGGACGAACCGGCATAGACCATGATAAGACCGGCATAGGAGTTGGTCAGATTCAGATATTTCAGGACGAAATAGACGGCGATCATTGCCAGCACGCCGGGGAACAGGTTGACGCTGACAGAAAGGTTCTGGATCAGCTTGCGCCCCTTGAAGCGGCAGCAGCTCAGCGCGTAGGCTACCATCAGCACAAAGCAGGTGGAGATAACGCAGTTGAAACAGGCCACCACAAGGGTGTTGGTAAACCAGCGCGGGAACTGCGCCACAGAGTCCGGGTGGAACAGAATGTTGACATAGTTGCGCAGTGTGTAACTGGCCGGGAAGAACTGTCGCACATTGATGCCCCGGTCTGTGGAGAAGGAAGTGACCAGAAGCCACAGAATGGGTACCAGCCAGATAGCTGACAGCAGGGCCAGCAGCAGATGCCGCAGGATGCTGCGGACTGTGCGGAGGATACGCCCGCGGCGCAGCTGCGCTGCGGTCTCTGCCCGGCGTGCCGGAGAAACAGTTGTCTGTGTCAAGAGAACGTCGCCTCCTTTTTATTGAGGAACCGGAAGCATACCAGCGTGAACACGGCACAGATGATGAACACCATAATGCCAATGACGGCGGCCATCTTGTAGTTGTACTGCTCCTGCGTCAGGCGGAACAGCCATGTGACCAGCAGGTCCACCTCTTTTGCGCTGGAGGAAGCCAGCGCCTGATCCTTGGTGATATAAACGTCCTGTGTGAGCAGGTAGATGACGTTAAAATTGTTGACGTTGCGCACAAAATCCGTTACCAGCGCCGGCCCCTGCACACTGAACAGATAGGGCAGCTTGATGTGGATGAAGCTCTGCCACGGCGAGGCACCGTCGATAGTGGAGGCTTCCAGCATATCGGTGGGAATGTTCATCAGCACACCGGTGGCAATGAGCATCTGGTAGGGCACGCCCACCCAGATGTTGATGAGGATGATCATGAACTTTGCCCAGTGCTGGTCGGTCAGGAAGGGAATGTGGTTCATGTTCTGCCCCAGCAGACCGATGGCCTTTAAAAAATCGGTCACGCCTGCATTGGCCATCATGGTGTTGAAGATGCCGGCGTCCGAGAAGAAGTTGCGCACCAGCAGCAGGGTGACGAACTGCGGCACCGCAATGGTGATGATGAACAATGTGCGCCAGAGCTTTTGGCACTTGGTCTTTTTATTGTTGATGAGCATGGCCAGAAATACGCCGCCGAAGAAGTTGGTGAAGGTGGCAAAGAAGGCCCACACCAACGTCCAGCTGAGCACCCGGCCAAAGGCGTAGCTGAAGGTCAGGCTCAGCGACTGCCCGCCAAACAGAGAAGCAAAGTTAGCCAGCCCCACCCATGTAAACAGGGCGGCGGGAGGCATATGCTGCTGATCGTAGTTGGTAAAGGCAACAGCGATCAAAATGAACAGCGGGATGATGGTGAACACCACCACACCCAGCACCGGAAGGGTGAGCAGGGTAACGTAGAACTTTTCGTTCAGGTACAAGGTGATATCCTGCCGGAAATTGTTGGGCTTTTTGCCAGCGGCCTTCTGCGCCTGTAACGCGTAATTGCTCTGCACCACCAGCATGGCAGCAGCGATCAGCGTTACAATGACCACCAGTGCGATCACGCTGAGCAGCAGGATGGCAAACGAGTTGTCGTAGTTGTTGACCTCGTTCTTTAAGGTAAGGGGGTTGAACTGCATCTCCATCTGCACCGTGCCCAACGTGCCGAACTTTTTCAGCGCAGGAATGCCGGAAGTACCCAGAAAATACAGTCCCAGCCCCTGCACCAGCGTTACCAGCAGTGCCTTGATAAGCTGGCCGTGGCCAATGTAGCCCAGACCCCAGACAAAGAGGGACAGCTTTGTAAAAATATCTCCGTGAACAAATGCGTGACCGAACTTCTGAAGGAAATTCGGCTCCCGGCCATCTGCCCGCAAGGGTGGTGTAAGGACCATTTCTGCCACAGAAGTCAACTCCTTTCTTGGTATACAGAGGGGGTTATAGCAAACAGGATGTTAGGTTGACGCCGATTTCTTGTATTGCGATAAAAAGCGGGCACACCGCATTCTGCTGCGTGCCCGCCGGGAAAAACCGGAACTTACTGTGCCACAGGTGCGGTGATGCCGGCCACAGCGTCATCCATCAGCTGCTGCGTGGTCTTGCCCTGCGTGTCGCCGGAGGCGAGGATCTCGCCCAGACTTGCGGCGGAGCTCCAGTAGTTTGCGCCTACCCGCTGCAGGGTAGCGTAGGAGCTCTGCTCAGCCAGTGCGGCAATGGCGGGTGCGGACTGCACAGCCTCGGTGGAGTTTGCGTTGATGTTAGAGGGGCCCAGCTTGCGGTCGTTGAAGCGCTTGATCTGGTTGTCCTCGTTGGTGATGAAGTCGGCCAGCATCATGGCAACGCCCACGTTGGCGCTGTGGGGGTTGACGCCCACCAGCTTGTAGCCGGAGAAGGAGCCCATCTGGACCTGCTCGCCGTTCAGGGTGTAGGTTGGCAGCTTGGTGGCGGCGTAGCCCTCGCCCCAAGCCTCCTCGGCGGTGCTGGCGTTCCATGTGCCGGAGATAGCGGCGCAGCAGCTGCCGTCCTTGATGGCGGAAACAATGTCGGCATCCGCACCGGACTTGAAGCCGGGGTTTACGGCGATATCCAGAATGGCCTGCGTTACGTCTGCGCCGGGAGCCTCGTTCCAGTTGCAGACGGTGTTGATACCGTCATCTGCCAGCGTAGCCACCAGACCGGCACCGGCGTAGAAGCTGTAAATGTACCATGCGTCGTTCACGCTCATCATAAACTTTTTGCCGGCAGCTGCAGCCTTTTCCAGCATGGTGTCCATGCTCTGCACGTCCTCGGCGCTCAGAACGCTTGCATCATAGTACAGGAAGTAGCCGTTGTCGGCGGTCATGGGGTAGGCGTAAAGCTTGTCGTTCATGGTGGCAGCACTCACAGAGCCAGGCAGGTTGCGGCTCTTCACGTCGTCCGGGTTCAGCAGAACCTCCTGCAGCGCACCGGCGTTCACCAGCTCGTTCAGCTGGTCATCGGCAAAGGCGAAAACGTCTGCGGCAGACTCCGGGTCGGCCAGAACAGTGTCCTTTGCGCTGGACTCGGACTGCACGCCGATTTCGATGGTCACGTTGCCCTTATCTGCATTCTGCTCGATGAAAGCATCTGCCATCTCGCGCAGCATGGTCTGATCCTCTTCTGCGCCCCACATGGTCAGCTTCACATCACCCCAGCTCTCCGCAGCAGAGGCAGCCGTACTGGAAGCGGCAGCAGAGGAAGCAGTGCCAGAGGAAGAACCGCCGCAGGCGGTCAGCACACCGGCAGCAGCCATCGTACCCATGGCTGCAAGGAAGTTACGGCGGGAAATCAGCTTTTTCATGATCCAGTTCTCCTTCGTTCTCAATCTGAAATCTTCGACTGCTCTTTGTTGCGCTTATAAGTTGCGCGCATCCAAGCAGCTGTTTTTCTGTACCCATAGGATACCGCATTCTTTTGCTCACGTCAATGGACGAAATTCACGGTATTGTTGAGTCGAAACTGGAAAAAGTGACGGTAAAATCAGGATACATGGGCAAAAGTGCGCAACTTTAGCGCAACCTTTGCCATGCAAAGAGCAAAAATGCCCGCTCCGGGAAAGGAGCAGGCACAAAAAGCGCGTTATTTGATGCTGTGGGAGCGTTCCCTCCACTTGGTAGAATCCCGCAGGATGACCTGATGGCCTTCCAGCTGCCGCATGACGATCTCTTTTCCGGCCAGCCGGTCCAGCAGCATCCGGCAGGCGGTCTTACCCAGCTGCTCTGCATCGTACTGTACCGCCGAGACTGAGGGCGTGATGCTGGCAAGCATGGAACTGTCGTACAGGCTGGCCACTCGCAGATCGTTGGGCACGAGGATATGCCGCGTCCGCAGCTCCCGCATGACCTCAAAGGCGATCTCATCATCGCCGCAAAGGATGCAATCTGCCTTCTGCTCCAGCGCAGCCTCCAGTGCATCGAGCGTCTGCCCGGCAGATTCCACACCGGAATGAACGAGCCGCTGGTCTACTGGCACACCAAATTCCGCGAATCCACGCAGATAACCGCGTATGCGGTCGGTGTTGACGGCGTAGATGGTACTGCCCACCAGCAGCGCGATCCGCTTGGCGCCCAGCTGCAAAAGGATGCGTGTCATCTCGCAGGCAGCCGCGACCTGATCGTTGTCTGCCTGCGGGATGGTCTTGTCCTCGCTGCGTCCGATGAGCACAAAAGGTGTCTTGTATTGCCGCAAAAGTTCGATGCAGGGATCATCCGCCATGGCGTAGGTCAGGATCACGCCGTCCACCTTGTGGTTGGCCAGCTGCCGCTGCAGCTGTGAATACTCGGTGTTGGAGGCGTAGCAAAGCATCAGGTCATAGCCGCGCTGGTCTGCCATGGTGCAGATGCCGCCCATGCACTTGCGCAAAAAGGGCAGATCCAGCGCAATAAACCGCTGCGGTACGACCATGGCAATATTGTTGGTGCGCAGTTTTTCGCCGCTCTGTGCAGAAATAGGCTCGGAGCGGGTACGCCCCATATAGGCGTACACCTTGGTGCGGGTCTCCTCGCTGATGCGTCCCTTTCCGGAAAGTGCACGCGATACCGTTGTTTTAGAAACGCCAAGCGCATCAGCCACCTGCTCGATCGTCATTTTTTCGGTTTCCTTTGCAGCCACAGGATATCCTCTCCTTTTCACAGAACTGCGCAACAATGCGCCACCCCAGCATACCGGGGTAAGCCCGCTTTGTCAAGTATGAAAGCAAACAAAAAGCGTTCTGCTTTTTCGGCAGAACGCTCAAAGGGGAAACTTTTACTTTTTACAGAACCTGCTCGCCGTTTTTCCAGACGGCCGTTCCGTAACGGTTCAGCGCAACACCGCCTACTTCAACCGGATGTTCATTGCAGTTCTGTACAAAGACGAACGTACCGCGCCGCGCGGCCAGAACGCCGTCCGGCAGTGCCTCCGGCCAGGCCGGGTTCAGGCCGACTTCCTTTACAGCGGCACGATAAAATGCGCGATAGAACGCTTCATCGAACCGGCTTGCCAGATAATAGGCACGGCCCTCCCTGTAGGAGTGGACAGCCACCGCCGGGCAGTTTGCATAATAGTCCTCGGCATAGACGCTCAGCGGTGTGGCAGGGTCTGTGCCGTTCAGACTTGCGACCTCGCATAGGACCGAAGCCTGCGTTTCCGGCAAAGTGGAATCGTCCATCGGGGTGCAGCGGCGGGTTTCGCCGTCATACATTCCGTCGATCTCAGTGCGGCGCAGGCCCAGCAGGTCGGTCAAGCCGTAGGGCGTGTCACCCAGACGGCACAAATCGCTTTCATCCACCACACCGGTCCAGTATGTAACCACGACCGTACCGCCATTCTGCGCAAAATCACAGAGTTTTTGGGCAAAGGCATCGGTCAGCAAATAAACCATCGGAACAACGACCAGACCATAACCCGTCAGGTCGGATTCCTGATTCACGAACTCCACCGCAATGCCTTCCCGCGCAAGAGCATTGTAGTGCAGCTTCAGCTCGTCCCAGTAGCCCATCCCGGCATTTCGAGGGCCGCAGGAACCTTCCAATGCCCACTTGTTTTCCCAATCGTGGACGATCGCTGCCTGTTTTGTGCGGCAGACTGTTGCAATCTCTGAGAGCACTTCCAGCTTTTGGCCCACACCGACTGTTTCCCGGAAGGGGCGGGCATCCTCCCGCCCATCGTGGCCAATGACTGCACCGTGGAGCTTTTCTTCCGCACCCCGGCTGGCCCGCCACTGGAAGTAAAGCACACTGTCCGAACCATGTGCAACCGTCTGCAGAGCCGCAAGCTCCGCAATGCCGGGGCGCTTCTGTTTGGAGATCGGCTGCCAGTTGGTAAAGCTGGGGCTGGATTCCATCAGCAGGAAGGGCCTGCCCTTCATGGAGTAATACAGGTCGTGCATCAGGGCCGTATCCAACG
The DNA here is from genome assembly GCF_017377535.1 of Faecalibacterium sp. Marseille-Q4137. Taxonomy (NCBI): domain Bacteria; kingdom Bacillati; phylum Bacillota; class Clostridia; order Eubacteriales; family Oscillospiraceae; genus Faecalibacterium; species Faecalibacterium sp. Marseille-Q4137. The sequence continues at coordinate 1,297 of NZ_JAFREK010000035.1, read as the reverse complement.
CCGTTTCTTCCACCGTTTCGCTGGGCTTGTGCCATGTGGGGTAGTTGTCCCAACTGGCCACGTCGATCTCCTTGGACATTTTGAAATAGTCGATGCCATCAAACCGGTACATCATATTCACGGTGAACTTTGCAACCGGCGCAAATTCTTTCACGGTATCACGCTCAAATTTCAAAAAATCAATATGCCGGTCACTGACAAAGCGCTTCCAGTCCAGCGCAAGACCCTGCACGGCATTTTCCCCCTGCGGGGCAGGGCTTTCGATTTGTTCCCAAGTGGTATAGTCGTGACTCCAGAACCGGGCGTTCCACGCCTTGTTCAAGGCTTCCAAAGAGTTGTACCGTGCCTTGAGCCAGCGGCGGAACGCAGCCTGACACAGCTCGCAATGGCAGTCGCCGCTCATCTCGTTGGAAATATGCCAGAGCAGGACAGCCGGGTCATTGCCGAACCGCTGTGCCAGCTTCTGGTCGATAATGCGGACTTTTTCCCGGTAGACCGGCGATGTATAGCAGTAATTCTGCCGCCGGTTGTACAGCTCCCGGACCCGGTCTGCCCGGACTCGGCGCACCTCGGGGTATTTGTGTGCCATCCAAGCAGGGCGGGCCGCACTGGGCGTTGCAAGGATCGTATAGATTCCATTGGCATACAGGTTATGGATGATGTCAGCCAGCCAATCCAGCTCAAATACCCCCTCCTGCGGTTCCAACGTGGACCATGAGAACACACCCAGCGTCACAGTATTAACGTGTGCCTTTTTCATCAGTTCGATGTCCTGCGCCAGAATATCGGGCCGGTCCAGCCACTGTTCCGGGTTGTAGTCTCCGCCATGAAGTAATCTGAGCTGCTGCATGATAGCGGCCTCCTTTGGTTGCGCAAATTGCGCAACATTTTTATCGGATAAAGTGACGTTCGATACAAAGTATAGCAAGAACCTCCGCAAGATGCAATGCAGCTATATGGAATTTCGTTGTAATAAGCTGAACGTTTGATGCGTAACAAGAAACCATCCATGGATGCTTTGGAAGATTCCACAACGTTCATGTGGGATTTATAGGCAGGTTGTCAAAATGCAGAAATACATTGATTGAACGGGAAAGCACTTGAACGCCATGCTATAAGTCCTACGATCACCGCTTTATCACAATAAAATTTGCAAAACCATCTTGACGCACCTTGTAAACCTTGACACTCTCTGTCACAAATTCCACTGAGCTTGTCGGGGCGAGGCCCGACAAGTTCCGCCACGATGCACAGAATGCAGACAATGCAAGGAAAAACACGGCTTTCCCGCCGGTGT
>NZ_JAFREK010000034.1:0-34105 GCF_017377535.1 Faecalibacterium sp. Marseille-Q4137 | reverse complement strand
CCGCCGCCCCGATGGCGGCCGCCCCGCCCACGCCCGCCAGCACGAACCACCGCAGACCTGTGCCGCCCACGAACATCAGCACTGCCCCGATGCCCAGGATCAGCAAGGTGCCCGAAAGATGGGGTTCCAGCAGCATCAGCGCCGCCACCACCCCCAGCACCAGCACAAAGGGCAGCACCCCCACCGCAAAGCTGCGCATCCTGTCATGGTTCAGCGAGATGATGTGTGAAAACACCAGCACCACGGCAAATTTTGCGATCTCGCTTGGCTGCAGGGTACCCATCCCCGGCAGCACCAGCCACCGTTTGCAGCCGTTGTATTCCGGCATAAAAAGCACCACCGCAAGCAGCACCAGCGAGACCCCCAGCAGCGGCCAGGCCAATTTGTGGAAGATGTGATAGTCCACCCGGCGGGCCAGCCACAGCCCCGAAATGCCCATGGCGGCGAAGAGCAGCGGGGGGCGCAGGTAGGCAAAGGCATCCCCCCGCCGGTAAAGGGCCACCGCCCCCGATGCACTGCCCAGCATCACCAGCCCGAACCCCACCAGCGTGAGTACCAACACCAGAAACGGCAGGTCCATGGCCGGCAGAGCCCGCAGCGGTGCCCTGTGCCGCCCGCCTGCCAAGGCAGTCAGTTTCATGTCGTCACCCCCAGTTTTACTATTGTACGCCATGCTGCTGTTGGCTATACGGATATTATCGTGACGTTGTGCATATCTTGTACACTAGCTCACCCTCTCAGGCGCTTTGCGCCAGCTCCCCCAAAGGGGGAGCTTTTGACAAAATCATAAACTTTGTATCGAATGCCAAGGCCTCTCCCTTCGGGAGAGGTGGCATCGCGTCAGCGATGACGGAGAGGGTGAGCCCGTTAAAGGGGGTGACATCATGCCCAAAGTTCTCCGCACCCTGCCCGAGCGGGGATTCCGCCGCCGGGCACGGGCCGTGGCGGTGTTGTTCTGTGCCGTCTGCCTGGGGCTGGCCGTGCGGCTCTTTTTCCTGCAGGTGCGCACCGACGGCTTTTATGCCGACCGTGCACAGGGCCAGCAGCTGCGGGACACCGTGGTCCCCGCAGACCGGGGGCGCATTTACAGTGCCGACGGCCTTTTGCTGGCCGCCAACAGCAGCTGCTGGACCCTGCGGGCCTCGCCCCGGGAGATGCCGGAAGAGAAAATCACCCTTGCCGCCCACGGCCTTGCGGAGATCTTAGCGCTGGACGAAGCGGCCCTGCTGGAAAAATTCAGCGACCGCCGCTCCAACGACTGCCTGCTCCGCTACCGGGTGGACCGTGCCGCAGCCGATGCTGTGCGGGACTTTTGCGAGGAAAACAGCATCACCGGCATCCGCATCAATCAGGACAGCAAGCGCTGGTATCCGCAGGGCGCGTTTCTGGCTTCGGTGCTGGGGTTCACCAATGTGGACAACGCAGGGGTGGCCGGGCTGGAACTGAAATATGACGATCTGCTCACCGGGGAAAACGGCGTGGTGCTCACGGCTGTCAACGCCTGGGGCTACACACTGGAGCAGAGCTACGAGACCGAGCGTTTTCCCACCGAGGGGGACGGCCTGCGGCTCACCATCGACAGCTGTATCCAGCACTACCTTGAAAACGCGCTGTCCTACGCCGTACAGGAGCACCATGTGGCGGCGCGGGCCGTTGGGATCGTCATGGATGTGAACACCGGGGCCGTGCTGGCCATGTCCACCACGCCCTCCTACGACCCCAACGAACCCCGCGTCATTGCCGACACCGCCGCCCGGAACGCCGTGGAGGCCCTGACCGGTGATGCACGCAAGGCCGCTTTGCAGCTGGCCCAGCAGACCCAGTGGCGGAACAAGGCCGTCAGCGACCTGTACGAGCCGGGCAGCGTGTTCAAGCTCATCACCTGCGCGGCGGCGCTGGATGCCGGAGCCATCACAAAGCATTCCAGCTTTTACTGCGGGGAATCCATCTCGGTGGCGGGCACCCGCTTCCACTGTGCCAACCACAAGCGCCATGGAGCCCAGAGCGTGACCCAGGCGCTGGAAAATTCCTGCAACCAGAGCTTCATCCAGATCGGGGGCCGGCTGGGCAGGGAGGCCTTCTGCGATTATTTTGCCGCCTTCGGCCTGCGGGAGCCCACCGGCATCGACCTGCCCGCCGAACCGAAACAGAGCCTGTACTATACCGCCGACCGGATGGGCCCGGTGGAGCTGGCCTCCTGTGCCTTTGGGCAAAGCAGCAAGATCTCGTATCTGGAAATGGCGGCGGCAGTCTGCGCCGTGGTCAACGGGGGAAAGCTGATGCAGCCCTACGTCGTCTCGGAGATCCTGGCCCCGGACGGCAGTACCATTGAGCAGCTCTCCCCTGTCTGCAAACGGCAGGTGCTCAAGGCAGAGACCAGCCAGACCATGCGGGAGATGATGGAGGCCGTGGTGCTCTACGGCGGTGGACGGAACGCCCAGATCCCGGGCTACCGGGTAGGCGGAAAAAGCGGCACCAGCCAAAAGCTGGACAGCGCCGACGAAAAAGCCCGCATTGCCAGCTTTGTGGCGGTGGCTCCCATCGACGACCCGCAGTTTCTCTGCCTGGTCTGCCTGGACGAACCCCACAGCTGGACGACCGCAGGCGGCAGCCTGTCGGCCCCGGTCTGTGCCGAAGTGCTGGAGCAGACGCTGGTGTACAGGGGCGTGCCCCGCGCCACGGAAGCCCCGGCTGCCTCCACAGCAGAGACCGCCGCCGACCTCCCCGCTGACGGCGACAGTTTTGACGGGGCCTGAAAACGGGCAGCAAAAAAGACCGCCGAAGCGGTCTTGAAGTGCTTGTTTTCAGTTCTGATGCGGCTGCTCGCGGAACTTGATCTCGCCGGTCTCGCTGTTCATGGATTCCACAATGGCAAGGCTCTCCAGCTGGATGCCCTTGCTGCGGATGAGCTCGCCGCCCTGCTGGAAGCCCTTCTCCACGGCAATGCCAATGCCCTCGACCGTGGCTCCGGCCTCCTTGGCCAGATCCAGCAGGCCCATCAGGGCACAGCCGTTTGCCAGGAAGTCATCGATGATCAGGACATGGTCCTCTGCGGTGAGGAACTTTTTGGAGACGATGACGTTGTAGATCTTCTTGTGGGTGAAGGACTGGATCTTGGTCTCATAGTTGTCGTAATCCAGGTTGATGCTCATGGACTTTTTGGCAAACACCACAGGCACATTGAACTCGCTGGCAACCACAGCGGCAATGCCGATGCCGCTGGCCTCAATGGTCAGCACTTTGTTGACGGGCTTGCCTGCAAACAGGCGCTTCCACTCCTTTGCCATCTCGCGGAACAGGGGGATGTCCATCTGGTGGTTGATGAAGCTATCCACCTTCAGCACATTGCCCTCGCGCACGATCCCGTCTCTCTGAATGCGTTCTTCCAGCAGTTTCATATCCGTCTCTTCCTCCAAGCTTTGGTACTGCATTTTGATTTTACCTAGTATACCGGATTTGCCCCCCTGTTTTCAAGGTCTTTTGGCATTTTCTCTCTTGTTTTTCAGCAAAATTTGAGTATACTGGAAGCAACGGCTCCGGGTGGATTTCCGGGGCGCTCCGGGCACAGGGAAAGGTGCCCGTTTTCTGCATCCTGCCGCCTGTTCGGGCGGGATGCATTGTGAGGAGAAGGAGTATCACGCGTATGAAGACCGGATTGATCCTGGAAGGCGGTGCCATGCGGGGCATGTTCACTGCCGGTGTTCTGGATGTTCTGATGGAGCAGGGCATCACGGTAGACGGCATGGTAGGTGTTTCGGCGGGAGCAGTGTTCGGCTGCAACTACAAATCCCACCAGATCGGGCGGACCATCCGCTACAACACCACCTACTGCAACGACAAACGCTATGCCAGCTTCCGCAATCTGCTGCGCACCGGCAACCTGTACAGCGAGGATTTCTGCTACCACGAGGTGCCCGAAAAGCTCGACCCGTTCGACGACAAGGCTTTCCGGGAATCCCCCATGGATTACTTTGTAGTCTGCACCGATGTCCGCACCGGCGACCCCATCTATTATAAGTGCCGCACCGGTGATGCGGAGGATGTGCGCTGGATGGAAGCCTCGGCATCCATGCCACTGGCCGCAAAGATCGTCAAGATCGGCCATTACGGCCTGCTGGACGGCGGCGTTGCCGATTCCATCCCCATCCGCTTCTTTGAGTCCATCGGCTACAAGCGGAACCTCATCATCCTGACCCAGCCCAAGGGGTTTGTGAAAAAGAAGAATCCCATGCTGCCCGCCATCCGGGCACGGTATCTGCGCTATCCTGCCTTTGTGGAGGCTGTGGCTGACCGCCACGAGCGCTACAACGAAACCCTGAGCTACATCTCCATGCTGGAGCAGTCCGGCAAGGATTACGTTATCCGCCCGCCCATCCCGCTGGAGATCGGTGCCATGGAGCGTGACCCCGACCAGCTGCGCCGCGTCTACGAGACCGGCCGGGCCGTGGCACAGATCCAGGTGGACAAAATCCGGGCCTTCCTTGAAACTGCAAAGGCCGAAGCCGAGGAATAATCACTGTGCTATACTGGGGCAAATCAAAAATGAACACTCTGGATGCCATCCTCACCCGGCGCAGCTGCCGGGAATTCACCGACAAGCCCATCAAAAGCGAAACACTGCACCAGCTGCTGGAAGCGGCCATGAGCGGCCCCAGCTGCGTCAATGCACGGGACTGGTCTTTCGTGGTGGTGACAGACCCGGAAAAGCTGGCACAGATGGCCGATGCCAATGGCCGCCCTGCTGAGCCGCTGCGGAAAGCTGCCGCCGGTATCCTCGTCTGCGGCGACCTTGACCGTGCGTTCCGCTTTGCAAAGGACTACTGGGTCATTGACGGAACCATTGCCGCCCCAGAACATCTGCCTTGCTGCACAGGAGCTGGGGCTTGGCGCAGTCTGGCTGGGCACCTGGCCCCAGATGGACCGGGTGGAGGCCCAGCAAAAGCTGTTCGCTCTGCCGGAGACCATTGTGCCCCACTCCATCATCGCCCTTGGCTACCCGGAAGCAGACCTAACTGCCCCGCGTGAGAGCCGCTATGAGGACGACCGGGTACATTTTAACCAGTGGTAAATCTGCCGGACGCAAAAGCTTTGCGGCCCGACAGTTTCGATCACATGTACCCCGAGGTTCCCATAAACCACGAGCGTTCCTGCTTGATACTTTGCCATATTGCTCCTCTTTCATCCAAGTGGAACAGACTGTGCAAAACAGACTTTCCAGCGCGTTTTCGTTCTTTTCTATTATAACACAAACCACTCCATGGCTTCAAAGGTGATTTTCCACAAAGTTTGCATCGTGCAATCTGCGCAGAATGACCCGCAGATTTCTTGTGCAAAAGTATAATGATTCCGTACAACGAGTGGCACTCATGCGTAAGACCGGTTGCATGAGTGCCACTCGTTTTTTGTTTGTCCTAAAATGGAAAGGTAAGGTGAATCCCATGGAAAGTACCAATGAATTTCTCGGCACGGAACGCATCGGCAAGCTGATGCAGAAGTATGCGATCCCGTGCATTATTTCTCTGCTGGTGGGTGCGCTGTACAACATCGTGGACCAGATCTTTATTGCAAACGCCAGCTATCTGGGCTCCTACGGAAACGCGGCCAACACCGTTGTGTTCCCGCTTACGGTGGTGGCGCTGGCCATTGCCGCCCAGAACATCTGCCTTGCTGCACAGGAGCTGGGGCTTGGCGCAGTCTGGCTGGGCTTGTTTTGCTGTTCTCTCCGTCGTCCTCGCTGCTCTAATTTCAGCATTTGAATGCTGTTTGTCAGGGGCAGCGGTCGGCAGACGTATTTTTTCATTTTGGGTCTTGACTTTTAATAGTTAGTCTTTCACGCAGTTTTACTTGCACCCCCCCGAAAGTGGTATAATTTCCTTACAAGCCCATGTTTTACCGGATTTGAAACTTTGTAAGGAGGTACCACTTATGATCTCTTATCGTAAACTCGCCATGCGTGTTCTGGGGCACAGCCCGGTTTCTGTGGCCAGAACAGCCCGCCGCTCCACCGCAAAGCGCGCCGCCGCCCTCGCCCTCACCGCCGCCCTTGTGGTCGGGATGACGCTCCCCGCCTTTGCCCAAGACTGGTACATTGAAGATGGTGACATCTCGATTTCGGCTGGTGAAACCGGCAACAAGGTCACACAGGGAAGTACGACAAAAGAGAATGATACGGACACCGTTATTAAAAGCAAGGACTCTTCTACCGCGTCTTCGAACACAGTAACGATCCATGCAGATGAAGGCAAGACGGTGAATGTCACGCTGGATAACGTAACGATCAATGTAGACGAAGGGTCCAAGTATGCTTATGACCCGAACGCTTATAAGACCGCTGTAAGCGTTACCGGCAGCGGCAATACGAACATCGAGCTGAACGGCAACAACACGCTGACAAGCGGATATGGCCACGCCGGTCTGGAGCATAACAAGACCGACGACAGCGGCACGCTGACGATTCAGGACGAAAAGAATGATGATGGCTCCGCAAAGGGCAGTGCGTCCGATACTACTGGCAGTTTGACTGCCAACGGTGGTGGCCGAGGTGCCGGCATCGGCGGCAGTGACGAACACGACGGCCAAGCGACCATTACGGGTGGTAAGATCACTGCCACGGGTGGTAATGGGGCTGCCGGTATTGGCGGCGGTGCCGGCGACAAGTACGCCGCCGTCGGCGGTGACGGCGATGTGACAATTTCCGGTGGTACGATCACCGCTACGGGCGGCAGTCTGGCTGCCGGTATTGGTGGTGGCCTCGATGGCAACGGTACGGTCATAATTACGGACGGCGATATCACCGCAAAGGCTACGGGCCGCTATGGTGCCGGTATTGGTGGCGGTTGTGGCGAGATACCGAAGGGCACTCTTATTGGAGGAAATGGCACTGTCACCATCAGCGGCGGCACCATCACCGAAGCCTCTGGTGGCTATATGGCTGCTGGCATCGGCAGCGGCTATCAGGGTCTGGGCACAGTGACCATTGAAGGTGATGCCGTCATCAAAAACGCACAGGGCGGTGAAGCTGGAGCCGGCATCGGCAGTGGCACCCGTGGTAACAGCGAGATCATCATCAGAGGTGATGCAGTCATTGAAAATGCGGAAAGTAAAGAAAACGGCGCAGGCATCGGCAGCGGCCAAGGCGATTTGTATCCCGATGGCGATGGCATGGTAATCGATCTAACTGTAGGCAACGTGACCATTGAAGGCAACGCCAAAATCGAAAATGCAAAAAGTGGTTCTGGTGGTTCCGGCATTGGCGGCGGCGTTATTGGCATCGGCAATGTGATCATTAGAGGCAATGCTCAAATCGGAAACGCCACCGGCGGCGAAGAAGGTGCCGGTATCGGCGGCGGTGCTCTTGGCACTGGTGACGTGACCATCGAGGGCAATGTCACCATCGAAAATGCACAGGGCGGCGCTGGTGCTGCCGGTATCGGTGGCGGCGCAGAAACACAACCCGACACCGAGGATACCAGAAACAAAGTTTCCATCAAGAGCACCGAAGCCGGTTCTCCCAATATCACCGCCAAAGGCGGCGGCGTTCTGAATAACGAAGAAGCTCCTCTTCCCGGTGCTGCGGCCATCGGCAGCGGCAGCGTTGCTGACGGTGCTACTGAGGTAAAGTCTGATATTACCGTTGAAGGCAAGGTGACGATCGACGCCACATCGGGCGGCAATGTGGCCATTGGCGATTCGACCAACGGCGAAACGCGGTTCTCCGGTTTGCAGGTGGGCACCACCATCACCCGCCGCAATGCGAAGGGTGACGATGTTTCCCAGCCCGGCGATGTTGTACGCGAACCCGAAAAGCCCGCCCAGCCGACCGTGACGCCCACCGAAGGGGCAGAAGCACCTTCCAACGGCTCGGTGGAAGTGGAGCGCCCGGTCACGGTGGAGGGGCTGTATGTCACCAACGTTCTGGGCAAGCAGATCACTCACACCTGCACCCAGAACGGCACGACCCTGACCATCCGCGCCAACGGCATCGTGGCCTCGGCCCACCTGACGCTGGGCATGGTCCGCACCCTGAAGGCTCAGGGCGTGAAGACCCTTGTGTTCACCACCCTGCTCTCCCGCTCCACCACGGTCTCGGTGGATGCCCTGCTGGCGGCTGAACCCGACGCCCCCGATGAAATGGCCGTCGTCTGGACCCACACCGGCCCCCGCGCGGCATTGACCATTGGCGGCGCAGACCACAGCGACCTGCTCAAGTAACCGAACGGAGCACACAACTTATAAAAACGCAGCCGGGAGGCTTCCGCTTTTGGAACGCCTCCCGGCTGTTTCGTTATGCCGTTTTGGTTTTAAGGTAGTACCCGATGCCGATGGCAGTGGTTGGCATCGTGATGAAGTTCTTCCAGATCGTCATCTCCATCGTGGTGGGCATGACAGCAGAATCCACCGCCCTTTCCATGGTGCGTGAGGTGGTGTTTGGTGTGGGCTTTGCCCTGCTGCTGCCCCGGTTTTTCGGGCTGGACGGTGTGCTGTACTCCATGCCGCTGTCGGATATCCTGACCTTCCTGATCGCAGGCTATCTGATCCACAAGACCTACCATGAATTCAATTATCATATTGCGTTGGATAGCGGTGTCATCGGCATTGAAAAGTGCGCGGAGATCATTGAAAGCCTGGTTTGAATGAATCGGAGTCTGCTGCCATCCGGCTGTCACTGATCCAGAAAAAGAACCCCACGTCCAGACCGTTGTGTGAAACGGCCCGGACATGGGGTTTTATGGTTTTTAATGCAGTTACGCCCAGTTCTTCCGCCCATAGCGAGTGGTCAGCTGGCAGATCTCTTTTTGGAGTTTTCGGGTCAGCTGGGGCTTTTTCAGCCGCCAGCGCCAGTTCTGGCCCACGGTGGAGGGCTGATTGATGCGGGCGGAGTTGTCCAGCCCCAGCCAGTCCTGCATGGGAATGATGCAGGTCGCCGCTGCGCTGCGCAGGATCAGTGCGATCATGCTTTTATAGAGCTGCTCCTCCGGGGTGGCGTAGTCGAACAGATAATCCCGCACCATGGCGCGCTCCGCACCGGTGATGGTCTGGTACCAGGATACCAGCGTTTCGTTGTCGTGGGTACCGGTATAGGCTACGCTGTTCACCGGATAGTTGTGGGGCAGGTAGTCGCTGGCGCTGCCGGTATCCCGGGAGTCAAAGGCAAATTCCAGCACTTTCATGCCAGGGAAACCGCTGTCCCGCACCAGCTGACGCACGGTGTCGCTCATGTAGCCAAGATCCTCCGCAATGATCTCCCGTTTGCCCAGTGCCTGCTCCACAGCACGAAACAGCTCGATGCCGGGGCCTTTTTCCCAGTGGCCCGGTGCGGCAGTCTCGCTGCCGTAGGGGATGGAGAAATACTCATCGAAGCCGCGGAAGTGATCGATGCGCACCACATCGTAAAGCTCGAAGCAGTACCACAGGCGGGTGATCCACCACTGATAGCCGGTTGCGCGGTGGGCTTCCCAGCGGTAGAGCGGATTGCCCCAGAGCTGGCCGGTGGGCGAAAAGCCATCCGGGGGAACGCCAGCCACCGCCGTGGGAATATTGTCCTTGTCCAGTTGGAACAGACCCGGGTTTGCCCATGCGTCCGCCGAATCCAGCGCCACATAGATGGGGATATCGCCGATGATCCGGATGCCCTTGCTGTTGGCGTAGGCCTTCAGCCTGCGCCACTGCTGGTCGAACTTGAACTGGAGATATTTGTGGTACTCCACCTCAAAATACAGCTCCCGGCGGTAATAGTCCATCGCGGGCTGCCAGCGCAGACGGATATCCTCGGCCCACTCGATCCACGGCTTGCCCTCAAAGCGGCCCTTCACCGCCATGAACAGAGCAAAATCGTCCAGCCACCACTTGTTTTTCTCGCAGAAGGCTGTAAACGCTTCGTTGTGGCCGATGTCGCTGCGGGAGTAGGCCAGCCGCAGCAGGCGGCCCCGCTCGGCATACAGGCGGCTGTAGTCGATATCATCTGCCTTGCGGCCAAAGTTTGCCTTTTTGCACTCGGCGGCGGTCAGCACCCCTTCCTCCACCAGTGCGTCCAGGCTGATGAAATACGGATTACCCGCAAAGGCAGAAAAGCTCTGATAGGGGCTGTCGCCGTAGCTTGTCACACCCAGCGGAAGGATCTGCCAGTAAGTCTGCCCGGCTTCCTTGAGCCAGTCCACAAAGTCGTATGCTTCCTGCGAAAAGCAGCCGATGCCGTAAGGGGACGGCAGACTGCTGACGGGCAGCAAAATACCTGCACTTCTCTGCATCTTCATTTCCCTCTTCCTTTATAACTCGATCAGAACACCCGCGTGGTCGGATACCTGCGGCTCCCGCAAGCCGTCGAACACCACCCGGGTGCTTTTTACAGCGATCGCCTGGGAGCACCAGATCTGGTCAATGCGCTTTTTTGCCGCCGCATCCGGGGCATCCCGCCAGCCATCAATGGCCTGCATGACGGTGTAGCCCTCGTCCCGCTGCTGTGCCAGACGGTAGGTGTCCTGCCAGCCGCTGCGGAGCACAAGGTCGTAGCCCTCGCCCCGCACGTCGGCCTCGCTGTTGAAGTCTCCCAGCAGAAAGGCGGTCTTTTTTGCGCCTGCCGCCCGGGACAGCGTTTCCCACTGGGCGGCAAAAGGTTCCACTTCGTCCTTCCACCAGCCCAGATGCACTGTGTAATACCAGACATCTCCTGCGCAGATGCCCAGGGTGCGGCGGGTCTTCCAGCAGCTGTAATCATCGGACTTGCTCAGCAGCAGGTTTTCAGCGGCGGTGATGGGTGCACGGCTGAACACTGCCGCGCCCTCATCGTACCTGTCGTAGCCGATCTTTGCCGGAAGCCAGCTCCAATGGTACTGCACGCCCTGCTTTTCCAGCATCCGGGCCACGGCTGCGGCGTGGTTGTCCGCTTTCAGCAGCACTGTATTGCCGGAGCAGGGATAATACCTTGCCGGAATCTCTCCCAGCAGCGGAGCGGCGGCGGTCTGGTTCACCTCCTGCAGGGCGAACACCTCCGGCTGCTCCCTGGCGATAAAGTCTACAAAGATCTTCCGTTTTGCCTCATAGTCCGGCTCGATGAGGCTGTGGGTATTCAAAGTCAGCAGTTTCATAGTTTTTTACAGAATATCATTGATGTCAGATTTCAGAACGTCTGCCTTGGGGCCGTACACAGCCTGAATGCCGTCGCCCTTCACCAGCAGGCTCAGAGCACCCTCGGCCTTCCATGCGGCAAGGTCGGCCACCTTGGCAGGGTCCTTCACAGTAACACGCAGACGGGTCATGCAGGCATCCACCAGCACAATGTTCTCCCGGCCGCCCAGCAGGGCGATGATGCGCTCGGCCTGGCCGTTATCGGACTTTTTATCTGCCTTCTTCTCGGCCTTGGTATCGGCTGCAGCATCGTCCGCGTTGTCATCGGTGTAGTTGCCCAGACGGCCCGGCGTTGCCAGCTTGAGCTTGCCGATCATGAAATAGGCCACGAAATAGCCGATGACAAAGAACGCCACCACGCAGAGCACAAAGTTGATGATGTCGCCGCCCAGACCGGCCTGCAGGGACATGGGGATACGGGTGATGAATTCCAGATTGCCGAAAGAGTGCAGGCGCAGATGGATGATGCCTGCCATGGCAAAGGCACAGCCCTGCAGCAGTGCGTACACGATGTACAGCGGCATGGCGCAGAACATGAACATGAATTCCAGCGGCTCAGTCACACCGGTCAGGAACACAGCCAGCGCGGTGGAGATGAACATAGACTTATACTTTGCGCGCTTGTCGGCATCCACACGGCGGAACATGGCCAGCGCAATGCCCAGCAGCAGACCGGTTGCACCGATCATCTGGCCCACCTTGAAGCGGGCGGGGGTAACGGTGGTCAGCAGGTTGTTGTAAGCGGCCATGTCGCCGGCTTTCTTGAAGTTGATGAGGTCGTTGGCCCATGCCAGCCACAGCGGGTCCTGGCCAAACACCTGACTGCCCGCATTGACACCGGTGGCAATGGTGTATGTGCCGCCGAAGGAAGTGTAGTTCATGGGGATGGTCAGCATGTGGTGCAGGCCGAAGGGCAGCAGCAGACGCTCCAGCGTGCCATAGATGAACGGAGCCAGAACGGGAGAAGTCTCGGAAGAGTTTGCGATCCAGATGCCGAAGTTGTTGATGCCGGTCTGGACCACAGGCCAGAACAGTGCCAGCACCATGGAAATGACCACAGAATAGGCAATGACCACCATAGGCACAAAGCGCTTGCCGTTGAAGAAGGCCAGTGCATCCGGCAGCTTGCGGAAGTTATAGTATTTATTGTAAGCCACGCCGCCCACAAAACCGGCAATAATGCCCACGAACACGCCCATGTTCAGGGCCGGGGCACCCAGCACAGAGGTGAAGTAGCCGTTGACGGCGATCTCCCGCCCGAACAGGGTGTGGGTCACGGCGTTGGGGTCTTCCAGCATGGCGCTGGTGACACCGAAGATGTTGCCGGTGATGACATTGATGAGGGCAAATGCCAGCACAGCCGCAAAAGCACCGCCGGCACGCTCCTTTGCCCAGCTGCCGCCGATGGCCACGGCAAACAGGATGTGCAGATTGTTGATGACCGCCCAGCCAATGTTTTCCATGGTGGTGCCAATGGTCATAACTGCCGCAATGTCACCGCCGCCCATCTGCACCAGCTTGCCCAGACTGATCATCAGGCCGGCAGCAGGCATGACGGCGATGACGGTCATCAGCACCTTGCCCAGCTTCTGTAAGAAGTCAAAGTTGATAAGCCCCTTTTTCCCCGGAGCTGCTTGTGTTGTTGCCATAATGTTCCTCCTTGTTTCCTTTTGCGCCATTTTACGCAATCGTTGCGCTTCAGTTGCGTAACTTTACGCAACAAGAATAATCCAACTCTGCAATTTTTACAAGAGTTTTCTAGGTCAAAAATATATTTTCTTCTTTTTGCACAACAGCCCGCAAGTTTCTTTGTTGAAAACATCGAAAGTGCGCAAAGGGCGCAGTTGCATACTCTGCGCAAACTCGTGCGCAAATCATTGACATTGCGTGCAAACCGCTTTACAATAGACCTATTACATCAGGGAGGAACAGACTATGGCAGTTACCATCAAGGATGTGGCAGCAGCGGCGGGGGTTTCGCCTTCCACGGTGTCCCGCACCTGCAAGGACAGCCCTTCCATCAGCCGGGAAACCAAGGAGCGGGTGCGCCGCATTATGGCACAGCTGGGCTATGAGCCGAACTTTGAGGCCGAACCGGTGGAGGCCTTTTCCAAGACCATCGGCATCATTCTGCCCTCCTCCCAGAGGGATGTCTACGAGAACGCCTTCCATCTGGAGATCATCCGCGGCATCGGGCAGTTCTGCAACCAGCGGCGGTATGTGAACACGGTCATCACCGGGCAGGACGATACCGAAGTTCTGGATGCCATCCAGAGCATGGTGGCCAACGCGCAGGCGGATGGCTTTATCCTGCTCTATTCCAAAAAGGACTGCCCGGTGGCAGCCTACCTGCGCAGCGAAGGGCTGCTCCATGTCATTGTGGGCAAGGCGGCGCAGTCCGCCAATCAGACCATCTATATCGACAACGACAACGCCCTTGCCGGTGAGGAAGCCACCGATTACCTCTATGAAATGGGCCACCGCCGCATTGCCTATTTTGGTGTCAGCAACGCCATGCTGTTTTCGGCAGAGCGCAGGCGCGGCTACCAGATGTCCCTGCTGAAGCATGGCATCACTCCCCGGGAGGAGGACTGTGTGGAGGTCAACACCCTGAACGACGCTTACGAAGAGCCGCTGAAGGCTCTTCTCACCGCACCGGACCATCCCACGGCCATGCTGGTCAGCGATGACATTCTGGCCGTGGTGCTGGAACAGTTCTGCGGCAAACTGGGGCTGCGTGTCCCGAAGGATCTTTCCATCGTTTCCTTCAACAATTCGCTGTTCTCCCGCATCACCAGCCCCCAGCTGACCACCGTGGACGTGAACCCCTATCAGCTGGGTATGGAGGCCGCCAGCCAGACCATCAACCACATCGAGAACCCGAATCTGCTGGCAACAAAGATCCTTGTGCCGCACAAGCTCATCCCCCGGGAGAGCTGCTGCCCGCCGGAAGTCTGATCAAAACAATGAGGCCGTTCCCTCTCTTTCTCAGAGAAGCGGAACGGCCTCATTTTGTTTATTTTTTCCGGTACTCCCGCGGGGTCATGCCAAAATGTGCCTTGAATGCCCGGTTAAAATAAGAGAGGTTTTCAAACCCGCACCGGGAAGCGATCGTCAGCACCGTCTCGTCCGTAGCGTGCAGCGCTTCGGCGGCGGCATTCAGCCGGTATTCGTTCAGAAAGGCAACAAAGCTCTGCCCTGTCATCTGCCGGAACCAGCGCATGAAGTGGCTGGAACTGAAGGAGCAGACCCCGGCGGCATCGGCGACCCGAAGCCCCTCGGCATAATGGGCAGAGATCCATTGCAGAACGGCTTTCAGCCGCTGGGTATCGGCAGTTTCCACGGGGAACTGCTGTTTCCCCTGCGCAATGAGCAGGGAGAGGAAGCGCAGCAGTGCTCCTTTGACCAGCAGCTCATAGCCGGGAAGCTTGGCGCGGTTGGCTTCCTCCACCTCCCGCAGGCAGGCGGCGGCTTGGAGATAACACAGGTCGTTGGGTGTCAGCCGCGCAGGCAGCAGCAGCCGCCCGCTTTGCAGCGGAAGCAGATATTTTTCGGCGCAAAGGTCCTCCGCACCGCCCAGAAGCTCCAGCTCAAAGATGATATTCTCGTATTCCATCCGCTTCCCCTCTGCCTGCCGCAGGGCGTGGAGGGTGCCGGGCGTAAAAATAAAGATATCCCCCTGGTAGGCCGGGCAGGACACCGCACCCACCTGCACCAGCCCCGCGCCCCGCTTGACAAAGACCAGCTCCATGCTCTCCTGCCAGTGGAGTGCCACCTGCGGAAAATCTCCCGGAATGGTGCAGGGATACAGATTGAAGGGGAACCGCACGGCACCGTGCTGCTTGGTTTCCTGCAATGATGCCTGATTTTGCATCTTCTCACCTCCAGATGATAGGATTGTACCACAATTTGCACTTTTAAGGCAAGATTTCGATTGTTTTATCTGGTATATCTTGCATTATAGATGTCAAACCTGTTTTCCGTAGCAAAGGAGGAGCCATTATGAGCTTTACCGAAACATTACAGAGTATCACCGGCAAGCTGCTGGCGGACTGCACCGATCAGGAGCTGTATCTGGCACTGCTGGAGCTGGTGCGGCAGAAGAGTGCCGACCGCGTGCAGCCCGTCACCGGACGCAAGCTGTATTATATCAGCGCCGAATTCCTCATCGGCAAGCTGCTGTCCAACAACCTCATCAATCTGGGGCTGTATGAAGAAGCCCGGGATGCACTGGCCGCTGCCGGAAAGCGCCTTTCGGACATTGAAGAGGTGGAGCCGGAGCCTTCTCTCGGCAACGGCGGTCTGGGCCGTCTGGCAGCCTGCTTCCTGGATTCGCTGGCAACGCTGAACCTGCCCGGCGACGGCGTGGGCCTGCGGTATCACTTTGGCCTGTTCCACCAGTCCTTTGAGGATGGTGTGCAGAACGAAAAGCCCGACCCCTGGCTCACCGCCCACAGCTGGGCTGAAAAGACCGATGTGACCTACCCGGTGGAACTGGCGGGCAAGGAATACACTGCCCGGCTGTACAAGCTGGCTGTCACCGGTTACGAGGGCCGCACCAACACTCTGAATCTGTTCGATCTGGATACCATCGACGAGAGCATCGTCCATGACGGCATTGCCTTTGACAAGACCGCCATCGACAAGAACCTGACCCTGTTCCTCTACCCGGACGACTCCGATGAGGCAGGCCGCCGTCTGCGGGTGTATCAGCAGTACCTCATGGTTTCTGCCGGTGCCCAGCTCATTCTGGCAGAGTGCGCCGCCCGGGGCTGCAATTACCACGATCTGGCCGACTACGCCGCCATCCAGATCAACGACACCCATCCCAGCATGGTCATCCCGGAGCTGATCCGGCTGCTGGGGCAGCGGGGCATTGAGTTTGAGGAAGCTGTGGAGATCGTTACCAAGACCTGTGCCTACACCAACCACACCATTCTGGCCGAGGCACTGGAAAAGTGGCCCCGCGCCTATCTGGATGCCGTTGTGCCCCAGCTGATGCCCATCATTGAAAAGCTGGACGCACTGGCCCGCACCCGCACCGAGGACGAGAGCCTTGCCATCATCGACAAGGACGACCGGGTACACATGGCCCACATGGACATCCACTTCACCCATTCCACCAACGGCGTGGCAGCGCTGCACACCGAGATCCTGAAAAATTCCGAGCTGCACGGCTTCTATGAGCTGTACCCGGAAAAGTTCAACAACAAAACCAACGGCATCACCTTCCGCCGCTGGCTGCTGGAGTGCGACCCGCGCCTGACCGCCACGCTGGAAAAGCACATCGGTTCCGGCTTCCGCAAGGACGCTGCCGAGCTGGAGAAGCTGCTGGCCTTCGCCGACGACGAAGCCGTGCTGGACGAGTTGACCGCCGTGAAAAAGACCAACAAGGCAGCGCTGGCAGACTGGTTGCTGCGCACCCAGAAGGTGGCAGTGAATCCCGATGCCATGTTCGATATCCAGTCCAAGCGGCTGCACGAGTATAAGCGTCAGCAGCTGAACCTGCTGTACCTCATCCATCAGTATTACGAGATCAAGGCCGGGCATCTGCCTGCCGTACCGCTGGTGAGCATCTTTGGTGCCAAGGCAGCTCCTGCCTACACCATTGCCAAGGATATCATCCACGCCCTGCTGACCCTCTCCAAGGTCATTGCCGCCGACCCGGAGGTGTCCAAGTGGCTGCAGGTGGTATTTGTGGAAAATTACAACGTCACCGCTGCCGAAAAGCTCATCCCTGCCTGTGACCTGTCTGAGCAGATCAGCCTTGCCTCCAAGGAGGCCTCCGGCACCGGCAACATGAAGTTCATGCTGAACGGTGCGCTGACGCTGGGCACCATGGACGGTGCCAATGTGGAGATCAGCCAGCAGGTGGGCGAAGAGAACATTTATATCTTCGGCCAGACCTCCGATCAGGTCATCCACCGCTACGCCGTGGGCGATTACGATCCGGCCCAGTGGGTGGAGGGCGATGCCAACATCCGCCGGGCCATCAGCTTCCTCACCGGCCCGGAGATGCTGGCTGCCGGCCATGCCGAAAACCTGACCCGCCTGCACGACGAGCTGATCCACAAGGACTGGTTCCAGACCCTGCCGGACTTCAACGCCTATGTCGTCCGCAAAGGGCAGGCCCTCGGCGATTACGCCTGCGACCCCATGGGCTGGCGGCGCAAGTGCCTTGTGAACATTGCCAAAGCCGGGATGTTCTCCTCCGACCGCACCATTGCCGAGTATGACCGCGACATCTGGCATCTGGGGAAGTAATCGTTTTTACTTTACGTCATCCCAGCATCCAGCAGTTTCTTGTAGAAGATGCACTGCTTTCTGGTTGTGTAACCTTCGTTTCTCCCCGCCGC
This sequence comes from Faecalibacterium sp. Marseille-Q4137, assembly GCF_017377535.1. Taxonomy (NCBI): domain Bacteria; kingdom Bacillati; phylum Bacillota; class Clostridia; order Eubacteriales; family Oscillospiraceae; genus Faecalibacterium; species Faecalibacterium sp. Marseille-Q4137. Next base: position 16,625 of record NZ_JAFREK010000034.1, on the reverse strand, counting down.
AAAACATTCCATATTTTTGACTCCACACTCACCCTCGCATCCTTCTGCAAACACTTTTCATTCTCCGATCTGATTCATACAATGCTATGGCATCGTAGAATCGGGTCGGATTTTTTTGCATTGTTGTTTACAGCACACGGACTAAGAGGGTGGGCACCTAAATATATACCCCCCATACTGGATGTCCAGTATGGGGGGTACATATCACACAACATTTGTGCAACAGCTTCCTTTTTATGGGAAGAGCTATCATTTCGGTACGCCGGAGCATCTGCGGACACTCCGGTGTACTATTTTCACAGGGAAGGCTTCTGCTCCAACAGGTCTGTCATGCTGCGCAGGCTGATGCCAAGGGTGGAAAGGTTATGCAGCATGGCGCTGGTGGCAGGAGGCAGGATGCCCAGAGCCCCCAGAAGGATGAGGGCCGAGTTGAAGCTGAGCACAAAGCGGTAATTGCTGCCCACCCGCTTTTGCAGGGCGTTGGCAATGGCTTTTAAGGTCACCAGCTCTTCCAGACTATCCGCGCGGATGGTCACATCGGCAACCTCCCGGGCGATGGCGGCACCGGAATGGATGGCGATGCCGATATCTGCCGCCGACAAAGCGGGCGAATCGTTGATACCGTCGCCGATCATCACCACCGTATGTCCCTCGGCTTTGGCGTCGCGGACAAAGGCGGCCTTATCCTCCGGCAGCACCTCCGCAAAGCAGCGGTCTACCCCCACCTGCGCCGCAATGGCGCGGGCAGTGCGGTCACTGTCGCCGGTCATCATGACGGTCTGAGTGATGCCCAGCTTTTGGAGCTGGCGCAGCACCTGTGCCGCCTCCGGGCGCAGGGGGTCTGCGATGCAGATGACCCCCGCCAGTACCCCGGATGCTGCCAGATACAGGTGGGAATACTGCGGGTCCAGCCCATCAAACTTTGCCTGTTCCCCTGCCGGGATGGTGCAGCCCTCGTCCTCGAAAATAAAGTGAGCGCTGCCGATGACCACCCGCTTGCCCCCTACCCGGCTGGCAATGCCATGGGCCACGATGTACTCCACCTCGGAGTGCATCTCTTCGTGAGAGATTCCCCGCTCCTTGGCAGCACGGACGACGGCGTTTGCCATGGAATGGGGGAAATGCTCTTCCAGACAGGCGGCAAGCTGCAATACCTCCTGCTCCCCGCAGCCGGAGAAAGGCACCACCTGCACCACCTGTGGGGTGGCACGGGTGAGGGTGCCGGTCTTATCGAACACGATGGTGTCCGCCTTTGCCAACGCTTCCAGATACTTGCCGCCCTTTACGGTGATGTGATATTCCCCGCACTCCCGCATGGCAGAGAGCACTGCCAGCGGCATGGAAAGCTTCAGCGCACAGGAGAAGTCCACCATCAGGATGGAGATGGCCCGGGTGACGTTGCGGGTAAAGGCATAGGTAGCCACCGTACCGGCAAGGCACCACGGCACCAGACGGTCGGCCAGCTGCAAAGCCCGGTTTTCGGTGCCGGACTTGAGCTTTTCCGATTCCTCGATCATGGCCACGATCTTATCATAGCGGTTGGCACCGCCCTCAGCTTTAGCCACAAGAACGCACTCGCCCTCTTCCACCACTGTTCCGGCGTAGACGGTAGCACCGGTGGTCTTGCGCACCGGCATGGACTCGCCGGTCAGGGCAGCCTGATTGACCATGGCTTCGCCTTCCAGCACCGTGCCGTCCAGCGGGATCATGTTGCCGGAGCGCACCACCACTTCGTCCCCGGCGTGAACGCGGGTCAGCGGTACCAACACCTCGCCCTGCGGGGTGCGCACCCAGACCTTATCCACGTTCAGCGCCATGCTGCGGGCAAGGTCATCCAAGCTCTTTTTCCGCGTCCACTCCTCCAGCAGACTGCCCACCGTCAGCAGGAACATCACCGACCCTGCGGTGCTGTAATCCCCCCGCAGGAGGGAGGCGGTGATGCTGAGCGCATCCAGCACCTCTACCTCCAGCTTGCGGTGCAGCAGGCAGCGGACACCCTTCCAGACAAAGGCGATGGAGCGCCACACCGTATATGCCGCCGCGATGGGCGCGGGCAGGAACACCTTGCGGAACACCCGGCCCGCCACAAGGTTGACCATCTTCTCCTGATATTCCTGATTGATTTTCCGGCTATCGTGGGAAGTGACCAGCACCTCTAATTCTTCGTTGTCAAAGCGGTAGGCTGCCAGCAGGGCGACGGCATCCTTCCGGCTGCCCTGGTAGGTCAGCACCACATCTCCGGTGCGCTCGTAGACGGTGGCTTTTTGAATGTTGTCCTGCCCGTTCAGGTAGGCTTCCAGCACATCTGCCCGGTGCAGGGTCATGCGCACGGCGCAGACGTGCACCCGCATCCGTCCCTTACCTTCATGTAAGATCGTACATTTCATTGCTTTTCTTACCCCTCTGCGTAAAAAAGAGCCGCCCAAGGGCGGCTCCGCTGCGTTGTATCACTGTGCAGTCTGCTCTGCGGGCTGTTCAGCCGTATCCTCGATGACCTCCTGTGCAGCCTCGGCGGCGCGGCTCTCGTTGATGGCCTTTGCATCGGCAAGGATGTCACCGGCCTCTTCCTGCACCTTGTTCACAGTCTGCATGGTGCAGTCCTTCATCCGCAGCACCGCAGCGGTGGTCTGGGTGTAGACCTTTTTAGCGTCCTTGCTGGACAGCACCTTGAAGCCGGCAGAGCCGAACACTACACCACCCAAAAACAGTGCAAGCTTTTTTGTATCAAACATATTTATCCCTCGTTTCTGTGTTTCCTATCTGAGCGCCCATCCCCTTGAGCGGGGGCAGGCTCTTTATCTCTGTATTGTAGCACGCTTTCGGACTTTTTCAATGGTTTTCAGTGATGTTAGGACATATTAACATTGTTAGCAGAAGCTTGATACGGAGGATCATTTTCGTCATACTCACCTGCAGAGGTCAGCAGGCCGCAGCCTATAAAGGCAGCAGAAAGATTAACCGCCCTGCAACACACCCGATTCATTTTGCCGCCGATTCACCCGACAAAATCATCGCTGCGCCGCATGGGCGGTATTTTTCTTTTACGGGAAACGCACCTTGAAAATTTCATGAGCCGACCGAATGTGATACCGACTTTCCGTCAACACCGCTGCACAAACAGGGGCAGGAACTTTGTTTGGAGCAAACGGTGACCCCACTACACCAGCAGATGCCGCTACACCACAGGACGATATTACTTAACATTTAGAAAATAATGTCCAGATATTTTTGGGCCTCATTACGAATAATCTGCAAGTCATCCTCGTATCTCATAACTTTGCAAATGTAAAAGGCCTCACGATATCGCTCTGCACTCTCTTCTTTTTTGCCAAGGAAGAAATCACACTCAGCTTCGATTTCCAGGCAAGAGTGAAGTATTTGATAATGTCCATATTTAATGCAAGCTTCTTTTCCATTTCTTGCAACTCTTGCGCTTTCTTCATATCTTTCCAACAAGTCCAGAGATCTGGCAAAATTGTAGAGAACCAAAGGAAGCATCCTGTTTGATGTGACCATTTCTTGGAGATGGCGTCTCATATACTGAAGCAACCGATAAAAAATATCGGCTGCTTTTTCATTATCGCCAGCCAAGGAATAAGCATTTCCAATTTGATTGACTAGCTTCATTTCGTCCAACGTGTAAAGATAGTCTTCAATTTTACTCAGTCGAAAATTTGGTATAGTCATTTGAATAGCTTGCATAAGCATTTGGATTCGCTCGTCACTTGAATACCTTTTATCCAGCCCACCAAGAAGAACCTTTGATCGGAGAATGAATTGCTGTGTAATTTGATCATCTGGCTTTACAATTTTTTCAAGCTGACTGATTTTATCAAAGCCTTCATTAACATGTTTCAGCGCATTACATGCCACGATTTCCTTTTTCAATGCCTCAATTTCCAGCTCCTCTGGTGTTACAAGTGCATAATACCGATCATCTGGCAAGCCAAGGCGTTGTAGAATAGCATTGATTCTTGTACGACTGGGGGTCTGCCTTCCATTTTCAAATCTGGAGAGAGTAACAGGCTCGCAAATGCCTGCACAGACTTGCTCCTGCGTCAAATTCAACTCCTGCCGTCGCTGGCGGATATAATCACCAAGCCTATAGTTCTGCATTCTTCAGTACCTCAAATAATCAATATTATAATTATTATAGTATGCCTTATGTCATCACGCAAGCACTTCTCTCGTTGACTTGTCGTCTTATGAAATTATTTATTACACCAGACGATATGGTCAACCGGTTTTTACTGTGATAAGATGTAGACACCGCAAAACTCACGGCTTAACATAAAAGAAGCAAACCGTTGAGTAGAGCCGAATCCCTATTGTCGTCTGAACCAGAAGAAGTTTTGCATCCCTGAGAAATACTTTCTTGACAAATATATCAAGAAGCTCTACATGGAAGCAACTACAAAGTCAGGGAGAGGAGACTTCAAATGAAACAATATCTTGAAAAACGTGGAATCTACATTACTTGGTCTCAGCTGGTTATGCGAATCATTTTTGACTTGGTGGGCTTTTTGCTTGCCTTGTTGCCTGCTGGCCTAACTCTGTATCTTACAGATGTCTGGATTACCTCAGGCACTCATATGCCAACCTCGTGGATTTGGGGAATCATTGTTTGTGTTTTTTTAATTCATTTTTACCAGTTTTATTTCGTCAACTATAATTCTCAGATGAATGCAGATCGCATGGCGGGTAATTACCGCCAACATCTGGCGCAAAAGATTTTGAGTAGCAGTATCCCTGCCTATGAGAGCCAGAACAAAGCCCGTATTCAAAATATGGCTAACGATATCAGTGCGATATATACTGTAAGTAGCTATTTGGTCACAGTACCTGCAAACTTAGTTAAAGTAATTATCATCATTGGACTTCTGCTTTTCTATGCCAGCCCATCTGTTGCACTGACGGCAATCATTTTGATTCCGCTCTACATGGTTCCCAGTTTTCTTAACAAAAGCGAACTGGAAAGACTGGTAGCCAAGGAGAGGGAAGCTGGAGATTTATGGTTTCAGGAATTTGATGTAATTCTCAACGGCAAGGTTAGCATTACTCTAAACAAGGTCGAAAATTATATGCAGAACCGCTATAATGAGGCTCTGAAGTCATATCTTGATGCTCGCAATCGTCAACACTTTCTTCTGCTGATCGTGCAAGAATTCCCTCTTTTTGTCACCACATTGGCACCTCTGCTTATTTTAATCATTGGAGGAAACCAAGTGGTGTTGCAAAACATGACCATCGGTCAGTTGTTATTCTCTATTCAGATAATTGCCTACCTGTTCAATCCTCTGTCAGAGATTTCTCAACTTCATGCCCAGATTATCAGCCAGAAGCCATCCTTCGATCGTGTGGCAGACTTTCTTGCCATGCCAGATCAGCAAAAGAATACAGAAACTGTAGCCCCTCCAAAAATCGAGGCTCATAATATCGACCTGATGCGATCGGAGAGTGAGGCGCTTTTCCATGTGAACGACTTTACTGTCCACGGGAAAGGTTTGGTGCTAATCCATGGAGAGAATGGCTGCGGCAAGTCATCTCTGTTCAATATAATTTCTGGTGTGTTTGCCCCGGACGCAAAGCATCTCCGTTTCAACGAAAACGGAAGATTTAACTGCGACCAATCAAAACCAAGTTATCTTTTCTATCCTAACTTCATTTTTCCAGGTACAGTCCGAGAAAACATTGTTTGTGGACGAAAGATTTCCAATACACAGTATCAAGAACTTGATACTGTTCTTCAGCTGCCTCCCGCTGACAAGCAGGTGACTATCAAACCTGAGAATCTTTCTCTGGGCGAAAAGCAAAAGATTTATCTAGCACGTACCCTTTTGGGTAACTCTTCTTGCATCTTGCTGGATGAACCCGGAAGCAACCTTGACGAAAAAACTGAACATAGCCTGATCAATTACTTATTAAAGCTCAAGGGAAAAAAGTTAATTCTCGTTATCAGTCACAATGCCTACTATGATGCCGTAGCAGATAGAACTTACGAGATTCGTAAAGGAATGATGCATCAGGTACAATCACATTAAGCTGTCTACGGATCGTCAAAGGAGCGTGCGTTTGAACAAAAAGAAAAAGTCCACAAACACTTCCCCCTATCCCGATGAAGTCATCGACCGTCTGGCACGGGCATTCTACCCGGCAATCCTTGCCTGCTGGAACAGTGAGGAAGGTCAGCGCGAGTTCGCTGCGTGGCAGGCGGAACAGGCTCATATTGCAACCAAAGAAAAACAGGAAGTTCCCGCTTGCTGGGTATTCGTAAAACAGTTTTCGAGAAATGACACGGCAACTGCCTGTCAGGATTGGTTACGAGTACCCGGCTAGGCCGAGGAATCATCAAGTCCCATGTCCGCACCGTCAAGGTGTTGGGTATGGGGCTTTTTGCATTTCAGGAACGTATACACCTCTGGAAAGGTGTAACACACTAGACTTTGTACCAAAGTCGTGTGCCAAGGGTGCTGCGCCCCTTTGGAATCCCTGCTTACATCGCCTGTGGGCGATGTAGATTCGCCGCACAGAAAGCTCTCACAAAAGGCACACCCGGCTGTCTGCGGCGAGGAGAAGGCACTTCTGCGGAAGTGTAATAACCCACTATGACACTTTCATCCCTGTGGTCTGCAAAGTGTAGTGGGCTCTCCGAGGGGGAACGGCTGTATAGAGTGCGTTTCGGGCAAATCGCCGCATACGTGTATACGGAAGATGGGTACGCACGTACGCAGTAAATCGGCCAAGTTCTCCCATGTAGAGGGTGTAATTTCGATAAAGAACGTGGTATAATTGACTCAACAGATCGATTTGTGGAGGCGATTATTTATGAAAAAAGAAACCAAGAAATCTATCTTATTCTATGCAGCTTCTGCTCTGTTATATATGACTTCACTTATTAGCTTCATAAGTGGAAATGATAATTCTATGGCTGTTGTATGGTTGTGTCTTGGTTCATCATTTCTTTGCCTTGGCTCGACGCATCTTTGTTTAGGTTTGTCTCGTAAGAAAAAGGGAAACGACAAAACCGATGCAAGCAATAAATAAATTCCTAGTATATCGCACTCACTCCTAAGCAGGGTTTGGGGCAGGCACGCCCCAACAAGAAGCTGTCCCAAAAGGGCAAGAATTTTCAAGAATTGAAAATTTGTGGCCACGGGACGATTCTTGCTCTCACGAAAACCCATACTTTTTGAAAATCCGCTTTTCGCAGCCAAAGGAGGATGCACCATGAAAAAAGAGATCGAAGCCTTCGTCAACGCAGCCAACGAGCAGGAGTTGGAAGCCGCATGGAATAACCTCTCGGCAGAGGAACAGCGAGTTTTCGAGCAGCTCATGGAGGAAGACTCACCCGAAGATGCACTGGCATTTTTCGCCCAGCTGTATGATGATGCCCCGAAAGAGCAGACCAGCGAGACTGTGAACATCTCCGAAAATGAAATCTATTTCAAGCGGAAGCCCTTGACCGAAGAGCAGAAGAAACACAGCTCTTATGTGGACGAGAACGGCAATCTCCATGTCAAGAACCTGTCTGCATTCTGGATTCCTGAACTGACCACCACGGAGAAAGTCGGTCACACCACCTACACCGTGACCGGCAGCTATGAGGGCAAGGAATCCTTTTTGAAGAAACTGGAGCGCATTGTTGCCAAGAACGCCCAGCAAAAATTTGAAGATGAGGGTGCAGACGAATGACAACTGCGTCCAATTCTGCTATACTTGATCCGGTAACCAATCCTGTACTGACAGTTGCTCCACAGAATAAGGAGGACACAACAATGTCTGGAGCAACGAATAAAATCACCGCACTTTACTGCCGACTGTCGCAAGAGGACGCACGGCTCGGCGAAAGCCTGTCCATTGAGAACCAGAAGGTCATCCTTCTGGAATATGCCAAAAAGAACCACTTCCCGAACCCGGTGTTCTTTGTGGATGATGGCTACTCCGGCACGAACTATGACCGTCCCGGCTTTCAGAGTATGCTGGTCGAGATCGAAACAGGGCGTGTAGGAATCGTTATCACGAAAGACCTGTCCCGACTGGGGCGCAATTCTGCCTTGACGGGTCTGTACACAAACTTTACCTTTCCCCAGTATGGCGTTCGCTACATTGCCATTAACGACAATTACGACACCATTGACCCGAACAGCGTAAACAACGATTTTGCGGGCATTAAGAACTGGTTCAACGAGTTTTACGCCCGCGATACCAGCCGCAAGATTCGGGCCGTTCAGAAGGCCAAGGGAGAGCGTGGAGTACCGCTGACGGTTAATGTTCCGTACGGCTATGTAAAAGACCCGGAGAACCCGAAGCATTGGCTTGTTGACCCGGAAGCGGCTGCGATTGTGAAGCGCATCTTCTCCATGTGCATGGAGGGACGTGGGCCGACCCAAATTGCGAACCAACTGTGGGCAGATAAAGTTCTGACTCCTACCGCCTACAAGTTGAGCCATGGCCGGAGCACAAACGCACCTGCCCCGGAAGACCCTTATCGCTGGGATAAAAGAGCAGTAAGTTTGATTCTGGAACGCCGGGAGTACACTGGCTGCACAGTCAACTTCAAGACCTATACTAACTCTATCTGGGATAAAAAGAGACATCTGAATCCTGTGGAAAATCAGGCTATCTTCCCGGATACACATGAGCGCATTATTGACGATGATGTGTTTGAAAAGGTTCAGGAGATTCGCAGCCAGCGTCACCGTATGACCCGAACAGGCAAGAGCAGCATTTTCTCCGGTATGGTCTACTGCGCTGACTGCGGTTCCAAGATGCAATATGGTTCGTCCAACAACAGGGACTTCAGTCAAGACTTCTTTGATTGCTCTCTGCACAAGAAGAACGGGAGCAAGTGCAAGGGACATTTCATCCGGGTAAAGGTTCTGGAAGGACGTGTGCTGAGTCATGTTCAGCGGGTGACGGACTACATTCTCCGTCATGAAAACTACTTCCGCAAGGTCATGGAGGAGCAGCTTCGGGTGGAAAGCACCGAAAAGCTGACCGTCCTGAAGAAGCAGCTTGCCCGGAATGAGAAGCGGATTGCAGACCTCAAACGGCTGTTCATGAAAATCTACGAGGATAACGCCAGCGGAAAGCTGAGCGATGAACGCTTTGACATGATGAGCCAGAGCTACGATGCCGAACAGAAGCATCTGGAAGAGGAAGCCCTCTCTATCCAGCAGGAAATCGAAGTACAGGAACAGCAGATCGAGAATATTGAGAAGTTCGTCCAGAAAGCGCACAAATACGTTCATATTGAAGAACTCACCCCTTATGCTCTCCGTGAACTGGTGTCGGCTATCTATGTAGATGCCCCGGATAAGTCCAGCGGAAAGCGGGTGCAGCACATCCATATCAAGTACGACGGGCTGGGGTACATCCCTCTGGATGAACTGGAAGCAAAAGAAAAGGCGTGACCGAAGTCACGCCAAATCTTCCCCATTTAGGGAACTTTTGCAAATACTGTTTTATGGGAACTCTGCTCTGGGGAACTCCCTGTTGTACATATCGCTATCGTCTGTGGCTTTTGGCAGGGTGCGTCCGGCAGGGCGCACCCTGTTTTTATTTCATCGCGGTTGGGTGTACATCAAACCGCATCACCGTAACTCCTTATAGGTTTCTTCCGGCACCGGCTCGCACCACTCGTTAGAGGTGCCTTCGCCGGGCACTTCCACTGCCAGATGAGAGAACCAGCAATCGGGTGCAGCACCGTGCCAGTGCTTGATCTCCGGGGGAATATTCACCACATCGCCCGGATGCAGTTCCCGTGGCACTTTGCCCCATTCCTGATAGTAGCCCCGGCCTGCCACGCAGACAAGGATCTGCCCACCGCCCTTTGCAGCATGGTGGATGTGCCAGTTGTTCCGGCAGCCCGGCTCAAAGGTGACGTTGTAAATGCCAACCTGTGCGGTGGACAGAGGGGCCAGATAGCTTTTTCCGCTGAAATACTGTGCAAAACCGTCGTTGGCTGCACCGATGGGAAACACCATTTCGCTCTGGTGCTGTGCCTTGGCATCCTCTGCAGCGTCCTCTGCCCAGACTTCCTTGGCCATGCGGAAAGCCGCCCACGCCTTGGGCCAGCCTGCATAAAATGCCGCATGGGTCAGGATCTCTGCAATCTCACGCCGGGTAATGCCGTTGTTTTTTGCTGCCGTCAGGTGATACCGAAACGAGGAGTCCGTCAGTCCCTGCGCCATCAGTGCTACCACCGTCACAAGGCTGCGGTCCCGGAGGGAGAGTTTATCCTCTCGGCTCCACACCTGCCCGAACAGTACCTCATCGTTAAGTTCTGCAAATTTTGGTGCAAATTCGCCCAGAGCATCACGCCCTGCGGTCTGTTTTACTGCCATTATACGTTCCTCCCCATCTCGTAAGCCTGTGCCATGGCAGGCGTACTGCGCACTGCACCTGGCTCGTAAACACCACTTGCTACAAGAGTGCCTTTTTCCACGGCACCTTCCACACAGTCTGCATAGCCCCGGAAGCAGGTCAGCGTAGTGTCCGCAGAGGCTTTTTCCTCATCTGCCATGGTGGTGATGTAGTAGAATTCCTTGTCTTTGACCTCAAGCCACCGTGCCACAGTGCGGTCAATGACCGCTTTCAACTGGGCACTGATGGAGTAGAAGTATACCGGACTTGCCAGCACAATGACATCGGCGTCGATCATCTTTTGCAGGATGTCTGCCATATCATCCTTGTGGACGCAGGCTCCGCCGTGGGTGCTGCAGTAGTAGCAGCCGGAACAGGGAGCCACCTTTTTCTCAGCGACCCGGATCTTTTCTGCTTTGTGCCCGGCGTCCTGCGCCCCACACAGAAATTCATCGCATAGAATATCAGAGTTGCCGTCCTTCCGGGGACTGCCAGACAAAATCAATATCTTCTTGCTCATAGGGACCTCCTTGACAGCGGAGCGTTTCCGCATTATGATGTTGATAAAGTTTGATTTTATCATACAACTTAAAGTGCACTTTAAGTCAAGGGCTTTTTGAAAAACCGGAGGTTTCAGATGATCTATACCGTAGGCGAAATGGCACAAAAGCTGGGCGTACCTGCCTCCACCCTGCGCTACTACGACAAAGAAGGGCTGCTCCCCTTTGTGGAGCGTTCCTCCGGCGGCATTCGGATGTTCCGGGAAAACGACTTCGAGTGGCTGCAGGTCATCCGCTGTATGAAACAAGCCGGAATGTCCATCAAAGATATTCGTCAGTATATCGAGCTTGCCATGCAGGGAGACGACACCATTGACACCCGGTTGGAAATGTTCCAGCATCAGCGAGAGGTGCTCACCCAGCAGATTCAGTAACTGCAGCACACGCTGGAAACTGTGGAGTATAAGTGCTGGTTCTACGAGACAGCCAAAGCCGCCGGAACGGTGGATGCCCCCGGTGCTATGACCGATGCGGATGTCCCGGAGCGGTTCCGTGCCATCCGGCAGGAGCTGCGGGGACAAAAGATGCCGAATATCGAAAGATAAGAAATGCCGTTCCAGTTGCTTTTGGAACGGCATTTCTCTTAATCTTCTAACCCATGGCATCCGCCCACAATTTTCAAATACCCCTCCGGGTCACCATTCAGAATCAAATCCGCATATCCCAGCGGGTCGTTGTAGATGAGGTAATCCAGTTCTGACCTCTGCGCCATGGTCACGTCCAGCGCATCCTCGACCCCAGTGCAGTCAATGGAGATCATTCTCCCATCCCGGAGCAGCAGTTCCACACAGCCGGTATCCATGTTGAAATGGCAGGCTCTTGCATCGTACTTCATGTTTGTATCCCTTCTGCCTTACGGCACTCTCGCAGTGGTCTGTCGTGCTTTCTTATGACAAAGTCTAGGACGTTTTTCGATGGAAGCAAGGGATTCATTTTGTTTTCCAAAGAAAACAAAAAACCCGAACCCTTCTCCTATCGGAAAAAAGTTCAGATTTTGTTGTTGTGGTGCACCTCCAGGGACTCGAACCCTGGGCCCACTGATTAAGAGAGCAAGCCGCCGGTTCGTCTCAATTTCTGGAAGTTTCGAGTCATCGTTATTTTAGAACAAAGCAACGTGATTTTTCGCCCGGTAATTTCTGCATCCCTTGTCGGATTTTGCACCGAGAAGCACCCTCTGCACGTTTTGAAACCGTGCAAAATCCGTGCAGAAACCGTGCACTTACTTCCCGACAAATAAAATCACCCTATCCCCCACCGGCTTGACGGTATTGGTTTGAGCGGCCGCACACCAAAATCAAATCCAGAAGGGGCATTCAGCATCACGCCGTAATCAGAGCCATGAGGTAGAACTCCGTGGGAGTTTCATCTTCTGTGGGCAGAATGGTGATCTCCACGGTATGGGTCTTCTGCTCACCATGGTGGAGAATGGGCTGGAGATACAGGCAGTCGCCCCAATCCTCATCGAAGTTGCCGTCCAGCACAGCGGCGTGGGCGGTGTCGCCATCCAGCACCAGCTGTGCCCGCAGCGCCGGGCGGCGGATGGTCTTGCGGTACTGTACTGCAATGCAGGAGGCATCCACTTCAAAGGTAATCTTATCCCCGGGCTTCTGACCGACCCAGCCGTTTTTCCAGTGGTCCAGATGCCCCAGCTTTTCCTCCGGGTCTGCCCGGAAACCCTCCAGCTTGGGGGAGAGCTCCCGGATGGTCAGCCGCCGGGCGTTCTCGTAGGCGTTGGCGGTGAGCGGTGCCGGGAAGGCAGGCTCCTGCTCCGGTTCTTCCCGGTGGGCGTTGACTGCCTCCAGCAGCTTGATGATCTCCCCTGCCACCAGACCGTGACCGTAATCGTTGGGGTGCAGTCCATCGGGGCTGAGCAGGGTGCGGCTGGCATACTTACCGGCATGCAGATCCTTGTAAATGCTGTCCCGGACGCTGACGTGGGGCACACCGTAGTGGTCGCCCACGGCGTTGTGCTCGTCCTGTGACGTCTCGCCGGTATCATAATAAATGTTGTTCAGCAGCACCACCGCCGGGTGAGAGGGCCATGTGAGCAGCTTGCGGACAACACCTTCGTAGGTCTCCTGCCGGAAGGGGACGTCCAGATCGTTGACGCTGAAATCCACTACCACAAAATCCGGCTGGTACATCAGCACATCGGTCACGGCACGGGCAACGCCATAGTGGGAGCTGGTGCCGCCGATGCCGCCGTTGACGTAGTGGAACTTCGACTGCGGAAAGGTATCCACGAACCACTGATACACCCGGAAAGCGTAGGCATTGCCGGGCTGGGTGGAAAGGCTGCCCTGGGTGATGGAACCTCCCAGAAAGCCGATGGTCAGTTCCTGCCCTGCCGCGGCACGGCGGAACAGTTCTTTCAAGCGAGCAAAATTGGACGTATTCATTCTAAAACTCCTCCCTGATATGCGCTATGGATAATTTTTGCCGCCGGACGGCCGGACACGGCGTAGGCACTGACTGCTCTGGTGTCGGCAGGCCAGTCCCACACGCCAAAGCCCATGACCCACGGACGCTTGGCGCAGGCGGAAAACATTGCCTCATACCAATCTGCCTGCTCCAGATCATTCCGTGTTCCCTTCAGCTCCCAGTTGTTGGGCACGGCAGAAGAGCCGGTGATATTCATACAGCCTGCCTCGCTGAAGAGGACGGGCTTTTTGTATTTTTGGCTCACCGCCTCGATACGGTCCAGCTGGTTTTCCCAGTCCTTCAGGGGGTAGTAGCCGCTGGAGGCGATGCAATCCACGGCATCCCACCAATTTACATGGTCCTCGCCGTATTTATCGCAGTTATAGCTCACCGGGCCGTGGTACTGCTGGCGCACGGCGGCAATGAGGGCGCGCCACTCTGCTTCCCTGTGCTCGGTCATGGTCATTTCGCAGCCGGTCAGGAACAGCCCACAGCCTTCGGCTTCGGCAAGAGCCGCGTAGTGGGTCTGGAAGGCGGTGTAGTTGGCAAACCATCCGCTCCACTGGGTCTCGCAGGGCACATCGTGGTCAAAAAAGCTGATGCGTGCCCGCCACACGCCGTTGGCACAGTTGACGGTGGGCTTCAGTGCCACCTGCAAGCCCAACTGCTTGGCAAAGCGGATGGCACCGCACAGTTCCTCGTCTGTGGGGGTAGCATCGGTATTCCAGTTGATCTCCTCACTATAAGGGTCAGGCTGTATTCCAGAGGGCGACAGGATGACCCAGTTGGCTGCGGTGGCTTCCACCATGGCTGCCATGCTGCGGTGGGCATTCTCGCTGCTCAGGTTGCCCCGCCGGGGAAAGGGTGCAAAATTCACCCCGTAAAAGTTATGTTCCAGCTCCATGACATCTTCCTCTTTTTTCTCAAAAATCAACGTCAGATTGCATAACAAGTATAAGACAGTTTTAGAAGTTCCGTCAATATGCCGCTTCATTTTCAGCGTATGGTACAAGGAGAGAGGCAAAGCACTGGTCAACCTGACCCGAAAAAAGCCCCTGCACCGGGAGGTGCAAAGGCTAAACTAAATTTTAGGTTTTTGTTAGCTTAAAGATTTAGCTTGCGATTTTGGGTAGAATCTGCTATGCTTCAGGCAAAAAACAAAGGGAGGAACAGAAAATGGAGCATCTTTTAACCGCAACGCTGACCCAACTGCCGCAGGTGCGGGCACTGGGGCGGCACACCGGGCGTGACCCGCTGACCCTGTTCTGGACGGCCAGCGGCATGGAGCTGGAATTTACCGGCAGTGAGCTGTGGGTGGACTTTTTCGCCGATTATGAAGTGGTAGAGCCGTGGGTCAGCGTGGAGCTGAACGGCGCATGGGTGGCACGGTTTGCCGTGAACCCCGGCAAAAGCCGAATTTGTCTGTTCCGGGGCATGACACCGGGCAAGGCAAAGCACGTCCGGCTGCTGAAGGATGTGCAGGCCATGCACGATGACCCGGCGCATCTGTTGCAGATCACCGGGCTGGAATATGCAGGCGGCGAATTTCTGCCCCTGCCGGAGCCGCAGTATCGGCTGGAGTTTGTGGGCGACAGCATCACCAGCGGCGAGGGTGCCATTGGAGCCAAGCCGGAGGAGGACTGGGTGGGAGCCTTTTTCTCTGCGGAGAACCACTACGGCCGCCTGACCGCCGATGCACTGGGAGCCGAATACCGCTGCATCTCGCAAAGTGGCTGGGGCATCGTGACCGGCTGGGACAACGATGTGCGCCATGTGATGCCGCCCTACTATACGCAGGTGTGCGGTGTAGCGATGGGGCAGCGCAATGCCGCCCTTGGCGCACAGCAGGAAAACGATTTTGCTGCATGGAAACCGGATGCCGTCATCGTCAACCTGGGCACCAACGACACGGGCGCATTTGATAACCCGCCGTGGCAAGACCCTGCCACTGGCAAGCCCCACCAGATGCGGCGGCTCTCCAATGGAGGCTTCCACCCTGCGGACGCCCAAAAAGTGGCAAATGGTGTACAGCATTTCCTGACCATGCTCCGGGCAAAGAACCCCGGGGCAAAGCTGGTGTGGTGCATCGGGATGCTGGGCAGCGAGCTGCTGCCGGTATTGCGGCAGGGCATGGAGCAGTACAAGACCATTACCGGAGACAGCTCTGTCTATCTGCTGGAGCTGCCCAACACCACGCCGGAAACCGTGGGTGCCCGGCAGCACCCCGGCGCAGAGAACCACCGGCAGGCGGCAAAGGTTCTGACCGCCTTTCTGAGAACGATCCTGTAAAAATGGAAACAGGATGCCGGAGCGTCCGCAGACGCTCCGGCATCCCCAATATAAACTATATTTTCCGCTAAAGGGGCTGATGCACAAACCTTCGTGCATCAGCCCCTTTTTATCAGGTAGATTCTCTTCTTACAAAGCCGCCGGGCACGATGACGGTGGGAGCAATGGCAGGCTTATGCGCCATTTTGCGGCGCAGTTGCGCCACCACCGTTTTTGCCATGCCGTCCAAGTCCACCCGGTAGCTGGTGAGCTGGGGGCTGCAAATGGTAGAGTAGCGGTAGTCGTCGTAGCCGGTCACTGCCACATCCTGCGGCACCCGGTAGCCGTTGCGCTTGAGGATCTCCACCAGATTATAGGCCACCGCATCGCAGTTGCAGACAAAGGCGTCCGGCATTTCATGAGGCAGAGAGAACGGCACGAACTTACCCTGATCGTCCCGGTCCTCCAGCCGCCAGTCGTCCCGGATGGGCAGACCGGCACGGAGCATCGCCTTGACGTAGCCCAGATACCGGTCCATGATGGAACTGGTGGACAGCACGCTGCCAACAAAGCCGATGTTCCGCCGCCCGGTGGAGATAAGGTGCTCGGTCATCGTGTAGCTGCCGCTGGTGTTGTCGCTGAGCACGCAGTCGGCGGCAATGGCATCGTCGTAGAAGTCCAGCAGCATAAAGGGCACCCCGGTCTGCACCGCCGTAGCAAGGTAGCGGCGGCTGATCCCGCCCATAAAAATCAGGCCGTCCACTTTCCGGTTTACAAGGAAGGTGGGCATATTGCAGCTTTTTTCTGCCTGCGGCAGAACGATTTCCATCAGAACCGAGATGTCCTGCTCGGTGGCAGCTTTCAACACGGCACGGTACAGATTGGAATAAAAGGCATTCTCGTTGAAAAAGCGGTCTGCCACCAGAATGCCGATGCTCTCGCCGCCGGGGTGGGCGTTGGTCCGGGCGGGGGGCTGGTAGCCCATCTCCTCGGCGGTGGCAAGGATCTTGG